>CAZFGM010000789.1:0-3271 GCA_964518515.1 uncultured Alcaligenaceae bacterium
CGGTGCCTAAAGGCAAACCGCGAGAAACCCCGTGAACGGGGTTCTCAGGGGATGATGTCCCTGCACCCGCCGTGAACGGCGGGCCTGCACCGCTGGCGCGGGAAGCCCCGTGAACGGGGCTGGAAAACGAGCCTCCTTCCCCATTCTTTTGGTACAGTCTCGCAAGGGGAACTCCGTTGTCTTCGGCCAAAGCAATACCTGTCGTACGGTGCCATTTTCTCGGGCGTTTTTTTGGTCAACCCTTCGTTGGAAAAACCCGCGGGGCTCGCGGACTCGCCCCCGCGGCTTGGGGATCACGTTGAGGCGCTCTGCCAGTGCGGCGTCGGTGGCGGCACGGGGCCGGGGACGCCCTCGCGGGTGCGCGGCAAGTAGATCGCGAAGGTGGCGCCCTGGCCGGGGGCGCTGGCGACGTCGATGTGGCCGGCGAAGGATTCGATGATGTGCTGGACGGTGGCCAGGCCCAGGCCGGTGCCTTTGCCGGGGTCCTTGGTGGTGAAGTACGGCTCGAACAGGTGGGCGCGCGTGGCCGCGTCCATGCCGGTGCCGCTATCGGTCACCTGCAGGACGACGTAGGCGCCGGGCGGAGCAGAGAGTGGAGCGCGGAGGGGTGGAGCGTGCGCGAGGGAGAGCGTGGGAGCTTGAGAGAGCGAAAGCGTGGGAGTGAGAGAGGGCGGTGGCGAGTGGAGCGCGAAGGCCGTTCCCTCCTCGGCGTGGGTCTCCGACCCCGCCGAAACCCTTGACCGAAGGTCTCCTGAATCTTGGCCCGCGACCGGGAGACCTGCGGTCGTCCCGGCGGCGGGGTCAGGAGACCCGCGCCGAACAGGCGGCGCTCCACGCTCCGGGCTGGGCGCTTCACCCTCCGCCCTGTAAGGCATATCGAGGTTGGCGGTGGTCAGGGTGAGCTGGCCGCCGTGGGGCATGGCGTCCCTGGCATTGACGGCCAGGTTCATGACGACCTGTTCGAGCTGGCCGGCATCGGCGCGGACCAGGCCCAGGTGCGGTGCCAGGCTGATGGTGACGCGAATGCGATCGCCCAGCAGGCGGGCGAGCAGCAATTCCATGCGGGCCAGCACGGTGTTTACGTCGAGCAGCACCGGCTCGACGACCTGAGTGCGGGAAAAGGCCAGGAGCTGGTGGGTCAGGGCGGAGCCACTGTCCACCACGCGGGTGATTTCGTTGACGTACAGGCGCAGGGCATGGCCCTGGGGCACATGGGCCTTGAGCAGGTCGCAATAGCCCAAGACGACGGTGAGCAGGTTATTGAAATCGTGAATGACGCCGCATGCCAGTCGGCCGAAGAGCTCCATCTTCTGGGCCTGGCGCTGGCGTTCGGCGAGGGCGCTGTGGATTGGGGGCACGGCGGCTTGCTGGCACGCGTAGGCCAAGGCGCGGAGCACATCCTTGCTGGGGCACGGGCAGGGCAGATAGTCCCAGGCCCCTTCCTTCATGGCTTCCACCGCGCGGTTGACGTTCCACGAGGACGAGCACAGGAGGATGGGAATGCGCCAGCGGCGGGCGGCACGCACCACTTCGAGCGGACTTTCGTCGCTCAGGTTTTCTTCGAGCAAGGCGACGTCCACCTGGCCGGCCAAGATTTTGGCCAGCGCCTGGTAGCCGGACCGGACCTCATCGGTTTCATAGCCTTCGGCGCGCAACAGCGGGACCAGGGAGGCCAAGAAACCGTCGGCCGCAGCGGCGAGCAAAACTTTCCGGGGCACAGAGCCAGGGGTGGACATGGCAAGCTCCTTGAAGCAAAGGCCGGGGAATCTCCGGCCGGGATGTTCCGGGGGCGATGACTAAGATTGAGGCAGAGGGTGGAGAGTGAAGAGTGGAGGGTGGAGCGCGAAACGAAGAGCGCGAAGCATAGAGCGCGAAGCAGCGCTCTGCGCTCCACCCTCCCCTCTCCACTCTCCTCCCTCCCCTCTCCACGCCGGGCGATCAGGCGAGGGTGGTTTCGGCCCAGTGCGGGGCGTGCCCTTTGGGCCGGCCGCACAGGCGGACCAGGACGCCGTGGCACAAGCGGCGGGCGACGTCGGCCACGTCCACCTCCCGCCTGGAGTCGGCGGTCGCCCAGGCGACGGCCTGGTGCAATTTGGCGTCCAGGCCGGAGGGACCGGCGCCCGCACCCAGGTTGCGCCGCACCTGGCATTCCATGAACGGCTGCAAGGCGTTCAGGAAAGCCTGGGCGGCCTGTTCATTGCCCCGGCGGGCCGCGGCGGCCAGGGCTTGCAAGCTCGATGGCAGCATGATCTTTCTCCTTTCGCATGGACAGGTTGAAAACCTGTCCTACGGGTTAATAGCGAATAATGGTCCCAACTTCTTCGGCAGCGGCGTTCCACCAATCGGTGCAGTTGGCAACCACGGTGCCTTCCTCGCCCGGACCCAGCTGGACGTCTTTGACGAACCAGCCATCGGCGTCCACGTAAGCATCGACGCCGCTGCCCAGCGAAGCCAAGCCGGTGAGTTTCACGGTCAAGCCCCAGAAATACTCGTCGGTGACGCGGCCGCGGAAGGACCACCACGTGCCGGTCAAGTGGGTGGCGGTGAAGTCGAGGATGGCCGGGGCGGAGTTGGTCAGCTGAGCCGGCACCTCGGCCGACCACAAGGATTCCGCATCCAGGGCCTTGGCATTGACGGTGCCAAGGCTGCTCGCCGTGGTTTCGAACCAGAACGATCCGTTGGAGCTCACGGTCACGTTGCCGGTGGCTACCCCGGTGAAGTGAACCACCACGGTCCCCGGATTCTCATCCTGCACGGTGCCGGACAGCCCCACGTTGTGCTGGCCCATCTGCTCGACGGCAAACGCGGTGATGACCGGGGCCGCCGGGCAATCCCGCGTTTCCAGCCATTCCAGGCACAAGCGGGCGCGTGGGGACGTGGTTCGTCCTCGCCGGCCCGTAAGCCAATAAAACATGAGTACCCTCCCTTTCCAGAAAAAAAACCTCCCCGCCGAGATCCACTGTGGATCGCGATTCGGAAAAAGGCGAAGTAGTTGCAGGATTCGGATAAGAATTGTATATATATTTCACGCAGTCAGGTCAGAGGCTCCGAAAAGGGGACAGGACCCAGGGTCTGTTCCCTTTTCGGACAGCCTCTCAGAAATGATAGGGCCTGCGAGCGGCGGGGTTTAGTCGGGTTTATCCCCGCAGTCCAGGGAATCAGACGGTAAACCCCGCCGCGCGCTGTCATTTCTGGCCGCGCGGAATATATGCTGCTATCAATACCATTGCGCTTTTTGCAGGTTTGATGTCGGATTCCCGGTTTTCAGGCC
>CAZFGM010000790.1:0-3270 GCA_964518515.1 uncultured Alcaligenaceae bacterium
ATAGTATTTTCTCCCACAGAAAACCCGGATGAACCAAAAAACCATTCTTTTTGGGTAACACCCTACAGCAATTTCTGCCCACGGGGTTATCTAATTCGACCGCTAAGGATATATAATAAAGAACGTTGAAGAAGGAGAAAGCATGCCTACTATTCACATCAAGAACAATGCGCAATACGAAAGAGCCGTCAAGGTGCTCTTAGCCATGGGAGGCATGTTCTGGACCAAGCCGACGAATGGCTTGGTTATTGGGGAAGGCCAATATCAGGCTTTGATCCAAACCGGCGTCGTAAAACCGAATGGCAAGAAGGTCTCGGGTCGTGGCAAAAAAAAGAAGAAAGTTTGATCTTGGTCCCCTCGACGCCATTGTCCAGGATCTCCGGGTTCCCAGCCTGAATAACTCCCCGCCACGGCTGGAAGGGTTTGCCTACCGTTTCGCCATCGTCTTTCCGCTGCTCTCGGAAACGGGCGAAGAAGTTTTTTCCCAATACCACCTTTATCCCCTACTCGACCTTTTTAATCGTCGCTTTGGGGGTTGCTTGGCGAGTTCTAGCTTGGCCTACCCTTCCTGGTTTGGCTCCTATCTTTCCTCCCCTGAAGTGAGGCCGGTCAAAGATTATCACACCCTGATTTACGTTTACACAAAGCAAGTTGACGCCGCCGATCGGTTTTTCCAATTGCTCAAAGTCATTTTGAAGCGCGCGGGCTTTCAGGACGAAATCCTGATAGAACGGTCCCCGGTCTGGTTGGTCGAGGGGGCGGCTCCTTGATGTGCCGAACCCGAGAGGCACGCCTTTCCCGGGGCTCGGAATCCCTCACGAATGTACCCACGGGGCGGGTTTCTTGGCGAAAAACGCCCGCAAGCCCTGCTGGCATTCCTCCGACAGGCGGGGGGCGGCGCTGCCCTGGGCGGCTTCCTCGACCGAAAGGGCCTGGCGCGAGAACTGCTGCAAATACGCCTTGGTGCGGGCCAGCGCCTGGGGACCGCCCTCGGCCAGGGAGGCCATCAAGAGATGGGCGCGGTCCAGGATTTGCGCGGCCCCAACGACTTCATTGATCAGGCCGGCGCGGGCGGCGGCGGCGGCGGCGATCAGTTCGCCGGTCAACAGCAGATAGCGGGCCAGGCGCTCGCCGACGTGGCGAAGCAGGTGCGGCATGACCATGGCGGCGACCAGGCCGCGGCGCACCTCGGGGTAGCCGAAGGTGGCCTCCGGCACCGCCAGAGCCAGATCGCACACGGTCACCAGGCCGGCGCCGCCGGCCACCGCCGGGCCCTGAACGACGGCCACGGTCGGCTTGGGCAGGGTGTAGATCGTGTCGTACAGCCGGGCCAGCCGTAAGGCATCCTCCCACACGGGCGACGATTCCTTGGGCTGTTCAATGGAAGCTTGCAGTTCGGCCAGGTCCATGCCGGCGCAAAATACCGGGCCCGCCGCCGTCAGGAGCACGCCGCGAACCGCCGGGTCGTTCTTGGCCCGCTCAAAGGCCTCGGTCAACCCGGCAATCAAGGCCCCGCTCAGGGCGTTGCGTTTGTCCGCCCGGTTCAGGGTGATGCGCACGGCGGGCCCACTCGGTTCGTACAGCACCAGGGGTTCGCTCATGGTTTGCTTCCTCGCTCCCAGGAGTCAGGGGTCAGGAATCAGGAGAGTCAGGGATCAGAGGGCAGCCCGGCATTTCTGTCACTGACTTCTGATTCTGACCCCGGATTGCGGGGGCCGCAGCATGGCCTGATAGTTTTCCGGCGTGGCGATCGGCATCTGCAACAGGGCCAGGGCCAGTGTTTTGCCCTGGGAATCGATGCGCAAGGACCGGCTGGCGCCGCCGGCCAGCACATCATATAGCACGAAATTCAGTCCCAGCACGTTGGGAGCCTCGTAGCGCACGACGCGGCTCGGTTCCAGGGGGGCAAAATACTGCCGCACCACCTCGGCGGTGATATGGCCGCGCAACCAGTCGTATCCGGCCGGGGTGTAGGCCAAAAGAGCGATATTGGCGTGATTGCCCTTATCGCCGCTACGTCCGTGGGCGATATCGAACAGGTAAAGCTGCATGGTTAAAATCCGAAATCCGAATGTCGAAATCCGAAACAAATTCGAATATCAAAATCCGAAATCCCCAACAGGAAAATGTCTTCCCGCGTTATTTTACAGAGACCTGGCGTTCCCTATGCGGTTTTTTTGTTTGGGATTTCAATATTCGAATTTCGGATTTGTTTCGGATTTCGACATTCGGATTTCGGATTTGGAAGGGTTTATCCTGCTTTGCGGAATGATTTTTTTCCCCATCCCCAGCGCGGCGGCGAAAAGACTTCCCACGGATCTCCGGCGGGCTCCTTGCCGGCCTGGCGGGCGCGGCGGCCGCGGTCGATGAGGAATTGAATGGTCAGGCCCAGGAAAGACAGCATGCCGCAGACCCAGTTTAACAGCACCGCCTGGTCGTCGGCCCAGGCCACGGCATTGAAAGCGCCGCCGGCATTCAAGAGGGACAGACCGGAATGCATCATGAGCAGAACGCCGCTGAAGCTGGTCAGGGCCATCAGCGACAGGCGAAACAACAAAAGGCCCACCAAACCGCAGACCACAAAACCGACGAGATGCTGGTCCCAGGACGGAACCAGGTATTGCAGGGCGAGAAGGCCGGCCACGCCGCCGGCGGTGAAGGCCAGCACGCGGACCAGGGCCAGAGCCAACAGGCCGGCGGCCACGGCCAAGAGCAGGGCCGCAACTAGCGGATGCGTGCGCAGCAGCGGACCTTGCCACAGGCCGAATAGGCCGGCCAGCACCGTCGTCGTCAGCACCACCCAGAAGCGGTGGCTCCACCAGCCGAACAACCACAAAAACAGGCCGATTACCAGGCCGGTACACAACAGGCCCGGCGACAGGCCGCACGCATCCGCCAGGATATCGGTCGCGATGAGTTGCATGGGTCATCTCTGACGCCGAATCCGCCGCTGGCAGAAACCTACTCGGATCGTGAAAGCGTGTCAAGTTCGAGTGACATGCTCAGATGGGCAAATGGGGTAGAGCGTGGAGCGTGGAGAGAATCCGAGCCGGAAGCGTAAGCGACGGGTTGAGCGCTCAACCGTCGCTTACGCTTCCGGCTCCGATTCCTTCACACCCCGGGTGTACGACTGCGCGCGCGTCGCAATTCTGCCCAGGTTTTGTAGCCGCATTCGCCAGAATGCGGGAGAAATATGCCTGAGCCTCACCCGCATTCTGGCGAATGCGGCTACGATCACTCGCAAACCGTGTCGTGCGCCCTCACACCCCG
>CAZFGM010000791.1:0-3268 GCA_964518515.1 uncultured Alcaligenaceae bacterium
TGCAGCTTAGGATTTCTTTGCCTGCGGCAAAGAAATCGAGGAATAGTAGTACAGATTGCTGCCTTCTGCTGTTCAATTGAGGCCAGCCATGAATTGGAACGGAAACTCTCGCGTCGCTTTGCTTTCATTTTTGCTCTGGATCGGCAGCGTGAATGGCTGCCAGCCTTCCTCTCCACAAGAGGGCTCCCACGCAGCGCCGACCGCGGGACCAATGGACGACGCCCCCGCCCCCAGGCCCGGCACCGAGCTCGGCGAGATTGGGCACCTTGCCTTTCTACCCAACGGCAAAGGGCTTATTTCGAGCTCGCCCCATGTGCTGATCCTTTGGGACCTTGAAAAGGGCCGCATGGTCAGGGCGATGGAACGCGGCAAAGAACCGGGTTTTTGGGTAGGTCCACTTGCCGTGTCAGCGGACGGCAAATGGCTGCTGGGGGGAATCTATTTTTGGGATATTTCTAGCGGCAAGTTTGTGCGCAGCCTGCCAAGCAGGCAGCAGGTTTCAGCCGTCGCCCTTTCGAAAGACGGCAATAGGGCGCTCTTGGGAGGTACGGCCCGGAATTGGGATGAATACCTGTGTGGGCTGGAATTCTTCGAAACCAAAACCAGCAAGCTAATTCGATACCTCGATGGAGCTAAACAAGTCATCGGTGCCGTGGCGATTTCACCAGACGAGAATCTCGCCTTGTCTCACGAGGCGACGCCTGATGAGAAAAACACCCTGCGCCTTTGGGACTTGAGGTCGGGGAAGCAGCTGTGGTCCAGGGACAACTCCCAAGAATACCGAACCGCGAATGTGCTCGGCTTTTCAGAAGACGGCAAATACGTGTTTTCGCGCGGTAAGAAAATAAGGAAGTGGACGCTCGCCAAAGGCGAACTGCTGGAGTCTTTCGATAAACCCGCCAAGAATGCCAAAATGGACTGGGGAACCATCGGTTACTCGCCGGATGGCAGCCTGTGCGTTTTCGAGGAAATAACGAATTCCAAGGTGCCTTTCAAGAGGGCCCTCTCGCTTTGGGATGTCAAGAGCGGAAAACTCCTTCAGGTCCTCAAAAAAGATTATTTCAGGCGGTCATTCAAGGTGCTCTTTTCTCCCGACGGCCGCCTTGTGGCGGTGGGCGGACTGAACCACTCGCTGGAAATCTGGGACGTGACCACCGGCGGCTTTGTCTGGGACCTGGTCATTCCGCACGATTTTCGTTTTCCTTTGGAGGTGACGACTCGGCCATGAGATGGAAACACTGGAACAGCTTTGTCAAGGCCTTGGGTTGCCTCGTTGTTCCCGCGCCGAGCAACCAGGGCAGCAGAAAAAGGAAGGTCGCTCTCTGCCTCGAAGTTCTGGAAGACCGCACGGTCCTACAGGCGCCGGCCTGGACATTGCAAGGCCCTGCCCCGGAAAGGGACACCGCCAACGTATTAGCGGTAGGAGGCCACAATGTCTCGGGCCGCGTGAGTTCGCTGGCCGTCGCGACGAACTATGACGGGCTGGGCGGGAAGGCTTTGTTGTTGGGGGCCGCCAGCGGCGGCGTTTGGCGGACCACGATATCAGCCACCGCGACCGACTTCCCCGATGAGCCAAGCTGGCAACAGAAGAGCGACAACCTGGCCGGGACCCGAATCCCGGGAGTGAACAATATCGGCGCCCTGGCGGTGGATACCAACCACCCTGCCAACCAACGAGACATCATTTACGCCGGAACGGGGGAAGCCAACTACTCCGGCGACTCGGGTGCCGGCGCCGGGATCTTGAAATCGACAGACGGCGGTGACAGCTGGTCGCTTTTACGTCCTATGGTGGTCATCGCGGGCAACAATCGTGAACCCTTTTTCGGCAGGTCCGTTGCCAAGATCATCGTCCAACCTAATGTCGCGGGTGCACCAGATCCCGCCGGCACCTTGTATGTGGCGCTGGTTCCAAATGGCAAAGACGCACCCACCGACGCTACCGGAATCTACAAAAGCACCAACCGCGGAGACAGTTGGACTAAGTTAACGGTCGCCCCTGGCAATGCGCCCATCATCCCGACGGATTTGGAATATACGATCGTCAGGAATGGCGGCAACCAAAAATTCGTCTTGTGGGCGGGTCTCGGCAACCCCAAGGCATTTGCCGCAGTTGACAACGCCAACAACGGCATTTGGAAAAGTGAAGACGGCGGTCGCAATTGGACTCCGTTGAGGGCTGGCGGCGCGCCGACCGGGGAGGGAATCGTGGGCAACGGCAATTTCGCGGTGCGGGGAGAGCACACGTTCCGGCAGGCGGGAAGCTACATGGTGAGGACCAGCATCAGCGGGGCGGATGAAACCACGGAGGCGATGTTCGCGGGCGGCTCGTTCCGCGTGACCTCCCGTCAGCGCTCAGCCGAAGCGAGGGTGCTTTCACCTTGTTTTCAAATGGCTTTGTGAAGAATTTTTTTCGCTACCTCGAAAACTTTTCTCGCGCTGTTTTGCTTTTTTTCTTTTCGCCATTGACATTGACGCGCTCGCATGACTACAATCTGTTCGCAGCTTTGCTTCACCTGCAGCGAAAGGACATCGCCATGATTCGCCTGCCTTCCATTTCTGTGAACCCCCAATCTCCCTTCAGGCCGCTAATCCCGTTGCAAACTTGTCCCCATCGGCGAACTATCTGTCCCTGAGGCGCCACGACCGCCGGAGGCTGTCGTGGCGAGTTCTCCCGTTCGAGCCAGTGAGGGCGCCAGTCACATCATCGCCCTGAGCCAAACAAGCGTTGCAGCAACGACCTGCCCGGTTTCGCGAAGGGATGTCACGATGGCCGTCGATTCCTTGGTCTTGCGGGATGCCAGGGGTATCCTCGTCGATGATGAGTTCAGCCGCTTGAATCCGCCGCTGGCCCGGTGCGAGCGTGCCGGCCTGGAAGCGGGCCTGCGCGCCAAGGGTTCTTTGGCCTCGATTATCGTGTGGGCCGGCCGCAACACCCTTCTCGACGGGCACCACCGCCTGCCTTACTGCCTCGCCCACAACATTCCTTTTGAGGTCAAAGAATTGGAGTTTGCCGATCGGGACGCGGCCCGGGCCTGGATTATCCATCACCAGATGGAGGAAAGACGGAACCTCACACGCCTCGGCGCCAGTTATCAACGAGGGAAAAGGTATCTCGCCGAGATGGCCTCCCATGGTGGGAACCGCAGGAACGGGGAATCAAGTGGACACAAAGTCCACTTGAATGAATGCATCTCAAGTGGTCAAAATGTCCACTTGAAAACCGAAGCCCGCTTGGCCGGCGAATACGGCGTGAGCGGCAAGACCA
>CAZFGM010000792.1:0-3264 GCA_964518515.1 uncultured Alcaligenaceae bacterium
TGAAAACCGGGAATCCGACATCAAACCTGCAAAAAGCGCAATGGTATTGGATGCAAACTGATAATCAAAAATTTCCAATTACCCATTTCCAATTACCCATTGCCAATTGGTTTACCTTGCCATTGGAAAAATCGGGTTGAACCCCTAATTGGCATTTGGCAATTGGTAATTGGCAATTGGTAATTTTTCATCTGCCCCGAAAGGGGCCACTACTTCCGGGCCACGTCCCGGAAGAAGCGAAAATTTGCAAATGGCAATTTGAATTCGAACCGAGGCAATCGGTTTTTGGTTGACCGGTTTCCAGAAATTGCCAATTTGGAGGGTTCAAGGGTCCTTGCCCGCTTTCTTGGGGAAGAAGCGTCGCCAGGTCCAGTCCCAATCCCACGGTTCGACCCCCTCGGGCGGCACGGCGCCGACATAGATTGGCCAGCCGGGATGTTTTGTGCCGGCCCCTTGGGTTGCCAAGCGCGACGCGGGCGCTGGCCGCAGGAAATCGTGCTTTCCGGGGTCGCGTTTCAGGTCGGCGATGCGATCCAGGCGAACGTCAGTGGGCCCGGGGGGAATCCATGCTTTGGCCAGGGGGCTGTTTTTTTCGGGCGGTTGCACCTCGCGCCAGTTGTGGCTGAAGTTCCAGCGGGTCCGGACCAGAGCACCGTCGCCCGGTCCAACCATCTTGGCGAGATTCCCGCCGCTGTCGAGGAACACCATATCCGGTTCTTTGGCGTCCACGATCAAGTTGTTAAGCAGGTGCACATGGTTTCCCATAACGCCCTTGCTGGCCTGGTCCCAAATTCGAAGGGCGGTCGCACTTTCAAAGACGGAATTGTTGGCGACCAAAACGTCTTCGGTGACTTCCATGAGGTTTTCGAACTGAATGGCGGCCAGGGTGGCCCCGAGAACCTTATTCCCGACCACCTGAACTTGTCGCGCCGCACCCATCAGGATGATCCCAACACCCGGTTGCAGCAGAGTATTATTACGGATGCTGATCCGCCGGCAGGGATGGGGAGTGCGATAGTCTTCGGCCATGCCGCTGACCCGAATGCCGCTGACGGCGCGGTGGATCACACAATGCCGCACGATGACCGGCGGGTCGTCGCCGGACAAATCGAGTTTTTCCAGACTCACACCGCGGAACTCGTCGCCGCGGCCCCGATCCAAATCCAAGCGTTCCACGAGGACGCCCGGACATTTGCCGACCACCGCCACCAAAAAAGCGCTTTGGGCTTCGGCACGGATCTTGAAACCGCGCAGGGTGACATGGGGAACGTTGGAAAGAAAGACGACCACCCGAGCGCCGGGCGGCGCGAGGGTGGCTTGGCGCGGGGCCTCAAGGGTAATTCCGGTATGAAGGCTGGCGCGCGCGAGGATCAGCGGCTCCGGATAAATGGCCTTATCCAGGACGCGGATGGTCGTCCACGGTTGGGCCTTGGCCAGGGCCTCGGTGATGGTGCGGAACTGGCCGCCGTCCTTGGCATCCTGCGATACGGTCAGCAATACCCCGGGGGGCGGCACCAGCCAGGTACGGTTCCAGTCCCAGGGGTCGGCGCCTTCCGGGGGAATGGCGCCGATGTACGACGGCAGGCCGGGATCGGTCTTTCCGGCGCCGTCGGTCGCCAGGGGCGAATCCTTGGGCGGCCGCAAAAAATCCGCCCGGCCGGGAATGCGCGGCAGAACATCCAGGCGATCTTTGCGGACATCCTGGTCTCCAGGCGGAATCCAGGCTTTGCGGAACGGGTCCGCCGAGTCCGGGACTTTAACCTCCCGCCAGTTGTGATCCAGGCGCCAACGCCCCGGAACCAAGTTCCCTTCCGCCGGCCCTTTCAAGCCCTTGGGGTCGCTGCCCGAGTCAAAAAACACCATATCCAGGCCCTTGCCTCCCACAAAAAGATTGTTGCGGATTTGAATGTTCCTGCCCGGAATGGCCCTGGCGGCGTCGGCTATCAGGCTAAAAGCCCAAAACGACTCAAAAACGGTGTTGTTGGCAATCAGAATATCCTGGGTCTTCTCGGAGAGGTTGCCAAATTGCATGGCGCTGACCGTGTTGCCGAAAAAGCGGTTGGCGACCACGTGGATTCGCTGCACCTGGCCGGAAAGGATACAGCCGCCTCCGCAATCGGCGAAGTCGTTGTGCCGAATGACCACGCCCTTGCAGGGTTGGGGCGTGACCAGGTCGGTGGCCAGGCCGCTAATGCGAATGGCGCGGGGCAGCCGGCGAAAGATACAATGCTGCACCACGACAGGCGGTTCTTCTTTTTCCAGGTCCAGCATCTCCAGGGTCAAGCCGCACGAATTGGCGCCGCGGCCAGGCTCCAGGGTCAGCTGTTCCAAATGCACCCCGGGCGATTTGCCCACCACGCCGACCAGGTAGGTATTGCCTTTCTCGCCCTGAATGCGGAAGCCGCGCAAGGTCACTCCGGGGACGTTGTAAATGCTGACGATAGCCTTGTCCGTCGCATGGGTGATGGTCGCCCGGCGGGGGGATTCCAGGGCGATGCCGGTATGCAAACTAGCGCGGGTTATGGAAATCATTTCGTTATACGTGGCGCTGTCCAGGACGCGGATGATCATGCCCGGTTTGACCTCGTCGAGGGCCTCGGTGATGGTGCGGAACTTGCCCCCGTCTTTCGGGTCTTGCGACACGGTCAGGACGTTGGCATCCTCCGCCTCGGCCGCAACAGGCTTCTTCGCCGGGTCGTCTTTTTTCTCCGGCGGAGGATCACGCCGCTTTTCCGGGGAAGGAGGATCTTTTTTGGACAGTTTATCCAGGTTCCCGTTCGGCCCTGGAGCCGGCGGCTCCCGGGGGGGCCAGAACAGCAAGACCGCCCCGACGATTAGCAGAGCCGCCGCGGCGCTGCCGGCCGCTATTGCCAGCCATTGCCGCCGCCGCTTCGGCGCTACCTGGAATTGGCTCAAGGTGAGCTGGCCGCGCGTCCAATTGGCCGTGCTTTTGAGCACTTTGAAATGACTGGAGGAAGCGCTGACGTAAGGGGCCAGGGCCTCGGCCGCTTCTTCGGCCGTCTGAAACCGGTCGGCGGGATTCTTAGCCATCATTTGCCGCACCGCCAGGGCCAGCCCGGCGGGCGCCTCGGGACAATAATCCTCCACCGCCGCCGGCTCGCGGCTCTCATGGGCGTTCGCCTTCTCCGACAGCGACGACCCAGGAAACGGCACCCGCCCCGTCAGCAGATGGTACAGCGTGCAGCCCAGGGCGTAGACGTCCGCCCGCGGATCGACGTGGCGGGCATCGCGGAATTGCTCGGG
>CAZFGM010000793.1:0-3250 GCA_964518515.1 uncultured Alcaligenaceae bacterium
TGTCTGGATCCACGCTAAACAAAGAATAGACACCACAGGTCGGCCCATTTGTAACAATGCTGAGTAACCGCCGTGCCGCACTATCACTAAAATTCGTAGGGAAGTTCGATACCGCGAGGATTCGATAAGGTTCAGCCATTTCTCCCGCCTGAGCGTTGTAGTCATCTATTGTTCTGTACTGGTTACGAAGATATTTCTGGATCACGTTTTCCATGTGTTCAGTAAGGTCAGTTAGTCGCTGTTCGATGTGATGCTGTTCAGTCCACACTTTGCTGGTGACTAATCTTTCATCAAATTCGAAAAGATGCATGAGCGATGCAAAGCTCTGTCCGAGACCGACAGGATCAATAAGCGTCAATCGGATCTTGCCTGGAAGGCAGGCGGTCAAAAGCCGACAAAGAAGCATTAGCATAGTTTCCTTGGCCTCTGGCTTCCCTAAGCCGCGAACCTTGAGCATCAGTGATCGCCCGAGCGGAAACGGTAGTAATGCTGGAACCGAGAATGGCGGAGCCTGGATAGCAGTCGAATTGATTGCCTCCATCCTACCAAAACGCACAAAGGGAAGTTGCTCCGTGGGGGGCTGAAATCGCAGCCAAAGAGCCTCGTCCCAATCAGGAGCTAACGCCTTGACTTGTCCGTAAAGCGCGGCACCTCGGGCGAACAGATCAGCTAACGCTGGTTCGCTTCGGCTCCGAAGAGCTTGTAGTTCGTTCTGATGCCGTTTGTGGATTTTCTCTCGCTCAGCGTTATAGCATTGATCCGCTGATTCGCTTCGGCTTCGAAGAGACTGTATTTCTTTTTGATGATGTCTATGCAGTTTCTCCCGCTCGGCTTCATAGGATTGATCCGCTAATGTAACTTCTTTGGTGAAACGTTCCTGCCTCTGTTGAACCCACCCCTTATACTTCTCGTTCAGGGTTTCCCAATATTGCCAGTACAGTCCCCGGGCACGAGCAACTAAACCTTGCATGTCCTGATAAACTAAATGAAAGAGAATCGCAGCCACAAGGAGAATACCCATGGTGAGAACAAGCAAACTGCACGTCGTACCCAGGACCCAACCCCATCCCTCTCCAAAAGCCAGGCCAAGAAATAAAAGGAAAAGCCATAAACCCCCGAGAACGCAGAAAAGAAGGACAGGCGGCTTCAGAAGTGTTAGCTTTTTTATTTGAATACATACGGCATGCTTGCCCGCAATATCACTTGCGATTATTCCGAGATCCGCCACCGCCTGTTTGCTGGACAGGGCGGAACCAGGATCTGTCGGCAAAATTTCGCGAAAGGAATCCTTCCATGGCGGACGGATTTCATCATAAATGTCACGAATCTTATCAATTGGTTCAGAAGCCGGCGCGAGGATCTTCCGCATCTTGTCCTGGGCTCCTTTGTAATCCAATTGAATCAGGTCTACTGCCTTCTTTTGAGCTTGTTGACGAAGGTGATTCGCGCGGCATAGATTCTCTTCGAGTTGAAGGTTAAGCGTGCGCTCCGCCTCTTCTCGTTCTCGCAGCAAAGCATGGTAAGAGTTTTCCGCGAGCCGTAAATTCTCTTCGAATTGAAGTTTGAGCGTTCCCTCCGCTTCTTCTCGCTCTCGCAACAAAGCGTGGTACCCGTCCAACAGACTTTCGGGGGTTTGCAAAATGTTGGTCATGGTGGGACCAGCAGGTTATGCACCTACTAATTTACTTTTCGGCGCGCTTCTGCAATAACTTGTGTGAGCTTTTCCATGGCTGAAAGCTCAGCTTTCGTCCGAGCAATGAACGCGAACCAATGGTCCTTCTCGAAACGCCAGCGAACCGGATCGTCCCAGACCGCGGCGGCGGCGTCCCACGTTCTTGACGTTCGTTGGAAAATGTGCCGCAAATGCTCTGGTGGGTTTACTGAGTCGGACATGCCTTTTCCCCTATCATGGACGGCTAAGTCCCGTGGTTTCCAATAATTCTCGCCGGTAGCGCGTTAAAACCAAGCTGTCGGGCTAAAAACAGGCGGTGATAGCCGTTGATGACGTCATAACCAGCGTCAAGTCTCGCCAAGGTGATGGCATCTTGACCATAGAACGCTTCGAAAACGCGCAGGTATCCCAACTCATTGGGTAGTCTTTGTTCCGCATCCAGTCGTCGAAAATAATCAGCCCCATGACCAGCCTCGACAGCTGGCTGCACAACATCTCTTAGCTTTTTTAGCCCGTCGATCATCTGGGCCTCGGAAACCTTGTGAAAATCCGCAGCCCCATGCACTGGCGAGTCGCTTACGTCAATGTTGCTGATTGAAACGGTCCGAATACCCAGGTTACTCCAACCCCCAGCAGCGCGCGCGCTCTGACCTTGGTGACCAGAAGGCGAGGTTTCGGGAAGGTTAGCGACTTCCATTCCCGAGTTAACATAACGGTGTAGTATGCTTATCTTTTGGCCGAGCAGTCCAATTGCCTTTGGAAGCTCTTGGACGAACAGAGCAAACTGTCGTGCTTCTCGTTGGTATTCCACAACAGCTCCCTGGACAACGTTTATCCACCGCTGAACGTTTTTCAGTTCTTTTTGTGCTTCTCTCAATTCAGCTTCCGCTTCGCGAAGCGCTGCACTTTCAGCGCTGCAATCAGGTTCGTAATCGTCGTCACCGGAGGCCTCGCAGGCCCGTAAGGCTTCCCTGGCCGCCATTACGGCTTGCTCGCATAGTCGGACTTCACGCTTCCAATAGGCTTGCCGCTCCTGCAACCATTCCAAAGTAGCCCGGATTTGCCTTTCCATGGCGACCAACGGTTCGCCCGCCTCCGACGAGAACCTTTGGAGAGACTCACGGAGTTGAGCGACTACACTCAGCGACCGAACGTTTACTGAGCCGGTCATCTGTCATCCCTTGCCCAAGTAAGTTCTCGCTTCTCGGACCTTTTTCTCCAAGAAGATCACATGTTGCGCCGACACCGTGGTAAACCTTTTCACAGAGTTCGACATTTTTTCGACCTCGTCATTGAACTTTTGTTGTACCTCGTCGCGCCATGTGCTTCCAAGGGCCGAAAAGTGGCCTCGCAAAGAGGAAAGCATGTTGTTTAGCTGTGTGCCAAAGTCCTTCAGATGTCGACGAAAGCGGTCCAGTTCATCGGGATCTACAATGGCTTGGGACATGGTGCACCTAAATCCTAAGTTCGGGGTTCTTATGCTTTCACCAACCTCGGGCGTCTCCCTCTGGCTGGGCGGCGGTCCCAAACTTCAATGGCTATCACGGGGCCAATTCGCCCAAAACCAAGCGCCCGTGT
>CAZFGM010000794.1:0-1089 GCA_964518515.1 uncultured Alcaligenaceae bacterium
CTGCAAAAAGAGCGGCAAGTTCAAGAAGACTACGATCGCTTCCTGCGCGCGTCTCCGCCTCGATTGACCGATCAGGAACGCGCCCTCATCGAGGCGCTGGCCAACGACATACCCGCGCTGTGGCACGCACCGGCCACGACGAACGCGGAGCGCAAGCAAATCCTGCGCTGCCTGATCGACCGCGTGGTGGTGCAGGTGCGCTGCGACAGCGAGCACGTCGCAGCCACGATTTACTGGAAGGGCGGCTACGAGAGCCACCATGAGTTTATCCGCCCTGTGAAGACGTACGCGCAGCTTCGCGACTTCGAGCCGCTCATGACGCGCATCGTCGCATGGCGTGAAGCCGGGCACGACGCCGCGGAAATCGCCAACGCCCCCAACCAGGAAGGCTTTCGCCCGCCGAAACAACCCGGCTCCTTCAACAAGCCGATGATTTATCAACTGCTGAAACGTCGCGGCTTGATCGGCAACGAACGCAGCCACGACGAATTGCTCGGGCCACACGAATGGTGGCTAACCGATCTCGCGCGGGAATTGCAAATGAGCTGCGATAAGCTCCGCGATTGGACCGTCCGCGGCTGGGTCCATTGCCGCAAGACACCGCTGCAAGGCTACCGCGTCCTGTGGGCGGACGCCGACGAAGTGAAGCGTCTGAAAACGCTGCTTGCCCAGAGCCAACGCGGCATGCAGGGCTACACCAAAAATCTGACAACACCCAAAGCTCGTTCGAAGAAGTCAAAACGCCGATAACGCATAAGATGAAGATTCGAGCCGCACTCAAAACGTGGCCCAACAAAGGAGCCTAACCCCAGATCCTAACCAGTTCGAATAGGAGGCACTATGAATGCATCTTCCAGCGATCGCAAGCAAGAGCAAGATTGGAAAGGACCGTTGGGCCATTGTGCTTGCGAGCGATGATGTGTTCTATTTGAAAGGGAGTGACGAACGCGCAAGCTTCGGGGAGCCGGCAGTATTCGCAACAAAAATCGGCGCGGCGTCGAACAGCCTGGCGCAGGGCGGGGTTCATCCGGACTTTCTGCTTTTCTTGAGCAAGCGACGCGCCTTCGATTGCAGGATGGTGATGAAGTC
>CAZFGM010000794.1:1099-3249 GCA_964518515.1 uncultured Alcaligenaceae bacterium
GAGCAGGAAGTACTTCAGCGCCGCCTCGTTCGACTTGCGGTTCGTCTTCAGGAAGCCGACCAGGATGTAGAACGACAGGGCCATCGTCTCGAGCGACACGAAGATGGTGATGAAGTCCCCGGCGCGGACGTAGGTTTCGTATTCTTGCTGTTCTTCGGAAGTTAGTTCGCCTTCGTTACACTTCTGGGCCAGTTCGGCAATGCGGGTCTGATCTGCGCGGGTGAGGCGAAAATTCACCAAAGCGCGGGCCGCAGCCGGGGTCAGGCTACGCGCCAAGGGTTCGAGAAGCCGATCGAGGACCGCGGCGGCCGAATGAGGGGACATGGCGTTGGTTTTCATGCGAACATTGTACTAAATCCGGGCCAGGGGCCAATTACGGTGGATCATAGCCGCCGCGGTTGAAGGGATTGCAGCGGCAGATGCGCCAGACGCCTTTACAGGTACCGCGGAGCGGTCCGTATTTGCGCACGGCCAGGATGAAATAGTCGCTGCAACTGGGATGATAAATGCACACCTTGGGCAAGACCGGACCGAGGACCAGTTGATAAAAGCGCACCGGCAGGATGACCACGAAACTCAACAAGCGTCGCAGCAACCGGCCTAGGGAAAAAATCATGGCGCTTTCGCCTCCTTGGCCAGCTTGCGGGCCAGGGCGGCGACCAGCTTCGGCAGGGCTTGCTTCAGGTCTTCCAGACCGGGTTTTTTCAACAAGCGCGGAATGAGAATCAGGTCCAGGCCGGCCTGCATCTGGCCCTTGGTCAGGCGAAAGGCTTCCCGGTAAAGGCGGCGCAGGCGGTTGCGCTGCACCGCGCCACCCGCCTTCCGCGAGACCGACAGGCCCAGCCGCAGATGGGGCAGGCCGTTCTCGCAGCCGTAGACGATCAGCCAGTCGTCGCTGACCGAGCGGCGGCGCTCGAAGACGCGCTGGAAATCCACCGGCGACCGGAGATGCTCGGCTTTGCGGAAAGTGAACATGGCGAGCGGCCGGTGTTAACCGGCCGGTTAACTTTGTTGGCGAGCGGTCGGTGTTAACCGGCCGGTTAACTTTGTTGGCGAGCGGCCGGTGTTAACCGGCCGGTTTACACCGGCCGCTCGCCGACAAAGACGTTATTTTAATTCCAGGGTAATCCGGCTCGAGGATTTTGCGGATTCAAGCGGGCAAGCTCCTCGATCAATTCCCGGCTACGCTCGTCGATCCCCGCGGGCACCATGACCTTGATCTCGATGTACTGATCTCCCCCCTTGATGCCCTTGCCGCGCAGGCGCAAGCGGGCGCCGCTGCCCGTGCCGGCAGGAACCTTGACCGTCAGCTTCGTGCCATCCAGCGTCGGCACATCGACTTTGGTCCCCAGCACCGCCTCGGCAAGAGACAGAGGGACGTCCAGGATGATGTCGTTGCCTTCGCGGCGGAAATAGGGATGCGGCCCGAAGTGCAACTTGAGGTGCAGGTCGCCGCCGCCGGGCCCCTGGCCCGACAGGCGCAGGACCTGGCCTTCCTCGATACCCCGCGGAATCTTTACGTCGATCTCCCGCTGATCCACGCGCAGGGAAACCGTGCCGCCCAGGGCCGCCGTCGTAAAGGGGATGGTGACATCGGTGCTGGCCGGCGCTGGCGGCGGGCCGCGCCGCGCGCGGCTGCGACTGCGGCGCGGCATCTCCTCGCCCAAATCGCCGAGGCCCGCGCCGCCGAACATTTGACTCAAGATTTCCTGGGCCTGGCTTGGATCCATGCCTTCGAAGCCGCCGGGAATGCCGCCGCCCCCCCAGCGGAAGGTGAAGCCCCCCGGACCGCCCGGACCACCGCCGTCGGGTCCGGCGAAGCCGAATTGATCGTACTGGGACCGCTTGGTCTTATCGCTCAGCAGATCGTAAGCGTCCTGGATTTCCTTGAAGCGGCGCTCGGCCTCCTTGTCGCCCGGATTGCGATCGGGATGGTACTGGCGGGCGAGGTTACGGTACGCCTTCTTGATGTCGGCGTCGCCGGCGTCGCGCTTCACACCGAGGATTTCGTAGGGGTCTTGGGGCATGGGAACTTTCGAGTTTTGGCCAGGGTTCCTGAAGCAATTTTAGCGCGGAAACCGATTTCGGCCAAGGTACTTCCGTGGAGCAAGCACTCTGGGGGGGAACAATGGGCTCCCTACGCGGGCTTT
>CAZFGM010000795.1:0-3246 GCA_964518515.1 uncultured Alcaligenaceae bacterium
TGTAGGGCTTGCCGTCGATGGCATGGTTGGACACGTAAAGGTCCAGATCGCCGTCATTGTCGAAATCCGCGAACACGGCCCCGCTTGCTCTGCCCAAGACCTGAAGATGCTTCTGATTGTCGAGCTTAAACTTGCCTTTGACGTTGCGAAAAAACTGGTTCGGCTTGGACCCATAGGGAGCACCACCGAAGGTCCCGACATACAAATCAGGCCAGCCGTCGCCATCCACGTCCCCCCAGCCGGCGCCATGGCCGGCGATCCCTCCGACGTGCGGCCACAGTCCCGCCTCCTCCGCAACGTCGCGGAAAAGGAACGACGCCTTGGGTGGAACTTCCTTTTTCGGCTGAGCCTGGATAACGCCCATGCCCGTGACCAGTAACACTCCGAATAGGAAAAAGGTGCCAATATTGTATCTCATTGATTTGTCTCCATGCCACCCCACGGCGAGCGTCGCGGCGTCGCCTTCTAACGCCTCGACGCTCACCCCATTATCAGTACACTATTATTTTCGCGAGGACCTTCCCATGCAATCAGAAAACAAGGAACGAAGCCGCCTCTCCCGGCGCAGGCTGATTCAAGGCGCCCTGGCAACCGCCGGTGGGTTGCTGATGCGCCAAGGGCGACTGTTCGGCGCCGCCCAACAAAAGAAGGCCCCGTTCCCCTACGTGCGGGCCAAGGCCTACCACATCCCGCCCGCGACGACCACGGAGGAGTCCGGCTATTTCTCGTTGTGTGAAGGGCGCAACGGCAAGATTTACGTCGGCACCGCCGCCTATGGGCGAAATTCGTACCTGGTCGAGTTCGACCCGGCCAGCGAGAAAATGCGCATCGTCCTCGATACGCACAAGCTCGTGGGGCAGAAGAGCACGGGATACGCTGCCCAGGCCAAGCTCCATACCCGCAACTTCGTCGGGCCATCCGGCAAGATTTATGTCGGCTCCAAACAGGGATACCCGTCTCAGGCGGAACGTGCCGCTCAGAAGCGCGGCGAAAAGATTCCCGTCTATGAAGGCGGCTACGTCATGGTCTATGACCCCGTCAAAGGCACCGCCGAGAACCTCGGCAGGCCCATGCCCCTGGGCGACAAGCTCCGAGCCGCCGGCAGGACCGAAGGCGAGGGCGTGATCGACGTCACCGCCGACGAGGCACGCGGCCTGATTTACGTCATCACCTGTGAACAGGAGCACTGGATGCTCTACAACGTCAAGACCAAGACCTACCGCGAACTGGGCCCAATACTGCGCGACCAGCCCAACACGCTGATTGACGCCCAAGGCCGGGGCACGGCGATCACCGTGGACTATCGTGTCGCTCGTTACGATCCGGCCAAGGACCGGGTGAGCATTGATCCCTTGCTGGTCGCTGGCAAGCCGTTTGCGGAGTACCTCGGCGCCAAGCGCGTCCATCCCGACTGGCGGATCACGCCCGACGGCAGGACCGCGTACTTGCAACTGCTTGACGATCTCCGCATGTTCCGCGTCGATCTCACGGGCGCTGCCGGCAAACCGGTGCTCGCCACCAACCTTGGGGACCGCATCAAGGGCGCCAACCCCGACTCACGCGGTTCGATTTGCCTGGGTCCCGATGGCCGCGTTTATTCCGCCGTTCGCATCGACAACAGAACCGGCTTCGGCAATGGCTATCTGCACCACCTCGTCCGCCACGACCCGAAAACCCAGGCCATGGAAGACCTGGGCGTCTTCGCCGTCCGGAACCCGGGTTTCTTTGATTTCAAGGGACCTCAGGCTAAGAATCCAGACGGCTCGTCGCGCCCGCGCCACGGCTACCACACCTTACCGGACGGCACGCTTACCCCCCTGCACGTCATCATGGCCATGATCGTCGCCCGCAACGGCACCATCTACGCCACGACCATTTACCCTTTCACGCTCTTGAAAATCGAAACGGTCAAGGCGGTCAAGTAAGCCATAAGGAACATAACCGCTCGAAGATCGGCGAGCCAGCGACGGGTGCAACGGCAGAGTTTCTGTGCAAATTGCTGTGCAAATCATTCACCCCCCTCGCACCGAAACCTGCACAATGGTCAGAAGCACTTCTGGGTACCAAGTTCAATTTGGTACTCATGTCAATTTACGTAAGCTATTTTCAAAGTTAGACCTTGCGTCACGAATCACCACTGCCAGCAGTCGGCGGAAAAGTACCTCAAGGCCCTGCTGCAAGAAACGGGCCTCGCCGTGCCAAGAACTCATGAACTCGAGGATCTCCTCGACCTTCTCTTGCCTCATGACGCCACGCTCGCCCCCTTGCGGCGGAGCCTCCGATCCCTCACGCCCTACGCGGTCAACATTCGCTATCCCGGCGTGCGAGCCACGACGCGGCGGATGCAAGCGGCCTTGCGCCAAGCCGAGCGCGTGCGAGCCGAACTCCGCGCTCGGCTCGGCCTGCCCCCGTGATTGCTGACCAGGCCGGTGAGGGCGTTGCTTGGCGGCATGACCTCCCCGGCCGCTTTTCGGTTTCGGCATTCAATCGTCGTTCAGGATCGTGCCGAGGCCGCGGTTCTTGGTGAACAGCGAATTGGTGCTGCCCGCGAACAGGTCCAGGTAGAACGTCTCGTTGGCCTCCCTCTTGCTGTCGCCCTTGACTTCGATGGTGATGGTCTTCGTCGTCTGGCCGGGGGCGAAGGTCAGCGGGCCGGCGGCAACGGTTTCGTCGGAGCGCGCCCTTCGCCAGCCATCCCGCGCTTGGTAGAATGAAATTATGACTGATAAATTCAACACATCGGGCGACACGCTCCCGGCTCGTTGGTATCGTGGCGCCGATGTCCCCATGCGCGAGATTCGCCAGTTCGCGCGCCAGGTCGCCGAGCGCTTCCATCCGGACAAGATCATCCTGTTCGGCTCGCACGCCTACGGCAGGCCTCACGCCGACAGCGACGTGGATATCCTGGTTGTCATGCCCTGCCGGAACCAGCTCGATCAGGCGTTCAAGATTGAAGTCGCCTGTGACCCGCCCTTCCCGCTTAGCCTCATCGTTCGCACACCGGCGAACCTGAAATGGCGACTTGAGGAGGGTGAGTTGTTCCACACGGAGATTGTGACGAAAGGGCCAGGTCCTTTATGAAAAAAGCAACGCGCGAATGGGTTCGCAAGGCCGAAAAGGACTACCGCTTCGCCGTCCGAAACGCCCGTTCCCGCGAGCCGTTCCATGATCAACTTTGCTTCCTTTGCCAGCAGGCGACCGAGAAATACCTCAAGGCACTGCAGGAAGAACTCGGCATCGCCATCC
>CAZFGM010000796.1:0-3232 GCA_964518515.1 uncultured Alcaligenaceae bacterium
ATCACCATCGCCCATCCGGAATGTCCGGCCAATATCCGCGAGCACAGCGATTTCGTCGGCGGCACCGAGGCCATGGTTCGATACGTCGGCACTTTTTCCCAGCCCGCCGATTTCCTGGTCGCCACCGAAGCCAACATGCTCTGGCAACTCCAGAGCAAACACCCGCGCCATCGCTATCATCCGGTGCCCGGCATCACCTGCGCCTGCAACAAGTGTCCGCACATGGCCCGCAACACCCTGGAAAAGCTGCGCGATTGCCTGGCCTTGGGCCGGCCCGAGGTTACCTGGCAACCCGAGTTCGACAAGGCCCGGGAAGTGCTGCAGCGGAGCTTGTTGCAGTGAATGCCATTTTGCCTTTATTATTGGAAGTTGCGCGGATAATGTGGCGGCGAGTTTTTAACTTGCCGATTCGGCCGGTTGAAAACCGGCCGCCACAGTCGCATTAGCCGCCCAGTATTTGGATTGAGGGAGGAAAAGGAAAATGCGTACCGAAGTTGTCCGGGCGGAAATTATGCGGTTGATTCGCCAGTCACCATTCCGTCCTTTCGCGCTGCGTTTGGAAAACGGCGATCAGATCATAGTTTCCCATCCCGAGAACATTGCGTTTGATCCAAAAGTCAGCGGCAAACCGGACTTTTACGTGATTTCCAGTCCACTCAATATTTTCGGAACCTTTGACGCTGTTTCCGCCGTGGCAAGACTTGACACGGGGGAACTTTCCAACCAAACGGAGTAGATTCAACCCGATGATCCCGCCCGGCACCCTTACCATTTTCTTCGACGCCGTTGGCACCTTGATCTATCCGGAGCCACCGGCCGAAGAAGTGTATACCGAAATCGGCCAACGCCACGGCAGTCGGTATTCGGCCAGGGAAATAGCTTGGCGTTTCGCGGCCGCCTTTGCCCGCGAAGAAGAAATTGACTGGGTTCAGAATCTGCGAACCAGCGAAGCACGCGAACGGCGGCGCTGGCAAACCATCGTCCGGACCGTTCTGGGCGACGTTCGCGATCCGGCCGGTTGTTTCGAAGGAATCTATCAGCATTTTGCCCAACCACGGGCCTGGCGCTGCGATCCGGATGTCGAGCGGGTCTTGCAGGCCCTGGCCGGACGCGGCTATCGCCTGGGCCTGGCTTCCAATTACGACCGCCGGCTGCGGCGGGTGGCGGCGGGCTTGCCATGCCTGTGCGGCTTGCAGCCGGTGGTCATCAGCTCCGAGGTGGGCTGGCGCAAGCCGGCGGCGGAGTTCTATGCAACTCTGTGCCGCAGCGTGGACCTGCCGGCGGAAAAGATCCTTTACATCGGCGATGACCCCGCCAACGACTACGCCGGGGCCGTCGCCGCCGGACTGCACGCCGTGCTGTTCGATCCGGGCGGTAAGCAGCAGGCGTTTCCCGGACCGCGCTTGATGCGTTGGTCCGATTTGGGGTAAGTTCCAAGCTTTGATTATTGCCAGGGGTTGAGGATGTGATATTGATCCTGAAAAGGAATACCGGACCTTTCCAGGTTAGCCAAAGCGCGGACGACATCGCGTGGGCGGAGATTCCGCCGTGGATCGTTATCCCGACGCACAACCAGGATGGCCCCCGGATGCCAATACTAAAATGTGCAGGTTTTCAAAATCCGAGTAATTTCGTGACAGGAGCCGACGATCCTTTTTTATAGCGTGGGCCAAATGAAGGGGATCGGGTTTACCAGCCATTCCTTCGTCTTTTGGCACTTTCACATCGTGGCCAGCTTTTTTCAGGACTTGGTACAGCTGGGGAAAAGCCAGATCATCATCCAGATAAAGCTTCATTCTCTTTTTCCGGGCCCGTTCACGGAGGCTGTCCAATAATCTGCAACAAATTTTCCCGCCGCTTTCATTGCCGCTTCCTCTTTCCGGAAATCTTCCTCGATTTCCGGCGGCTCGGCTCGACAATAGGCGATGGCTTCCAGGACTGCTTCCAGGGGAACATCGTATTGCCGAGCCACTTCCTCGGGCGTCATCGGCTCATCCGGATCTCTGGTAAGATCGTACAACGAGGTAGCGCGAATGCGCCGGCCTTTGACGAACATTTGCCGGTAGGAGGATGAAGGGTCCGGAGCCAGGTGTTTCCAGGTTTTGGATTTTTTCGCTTTCATGGTAACCAATTATCAGGCTTTGACACTCTTGACAAGGCGGTGATGCGTTTGACCAGCAAGGTCGCATAGGCCCCGCGCGGCAAATCAAAAGCAAGCCGCAGCTTTTGTTTGCCGGCATTGATTTTGTCGTCGGCCGTTTCCCACACAAGGCCTTCGGGCAAACACAAAGCCGGCCGCTCGCCGCGGGAAAAGAACATCTGCATGCCCTTGAGTTTCATTTGCTCGAGGCGCAAACCCTCTTGAGCCAGCACGGCGTCCACCAAGGCCCGGCGCGGATCGGCCGGGTCCAGGGCCAGGCGGGTGGAAGGCAACGGTAATTGCAGGGCCGCCAGTTCCGCCAGTTGCGGGTCGGTCAGCCGGCAATGCATGGGGAATCGTCCAAGACGGAGCGGCACGTCCACGAACTGGTCCGGTTCCAACCGCGCCCGCAACCAGTGCGCGAGCATGCGGTTCCACAGGTGGCTTTGATAAGCGGACAGGTACAGGCCGCGCAATTCGGGCCGCAGCCGGTCCAGGGCGCCGCGAAAGTCGCTGGGATGGTGCACCAGGTAATCCACCAGGCTGCGGGCATGGCCGCGCGGCAACTCCTCCTTGCAGCGCGCCCAGTCGCCCCAGTGGCCGCGGAGAATGGCCTTTTCTTTTTTTTGCAGGGCGCGGTCATGTTCATAGGGCGACGCCAGGGCAAGGCGCAACGCCCCTTCGAAATCGCCCAGCACCATCGCTTTGGCCACAAACTGACCGGAGCCGCCGACGGAACCGAACCGTTGATCGTCGAAATAATTGGGCACGCCCTGGCGGCGGACCTCCTCCAGGGCCTCTTGCGCCCCGGCGATTTGCGGTCCGGTCAAAGCCCGCAAGATCAAGCGAAAGCGATTGGCATGAATGTCGGCGGAAGTGAACGCGGTCGCCAACTGGCCCAGGTAGGTCAAGTGGATGCGCTGGTGAGTCAGGTTGCGTTGCGGGCCACGGAAAATGGTCAGGAATTGCCAGGTCCAGGCATGGCGATCCTTGAGGCCGCCGTAGGACACCCGGCGATGGTCGATCTTCCAGCGCCGGCGGATGGCCTGCAGGGCGTCGGGCGTGGTCCAGCCTTTTTTCTCCAGGCGATAA
>CAZFGM010000797.1:0-3230 GCA_964518515.1 uncultured Alcaligenaceae bacterium
ACCGCGAAGGGTTGCTGGCGGCCTGCCAGTTGGCCAGTGTTGCCGTGGCGACCCGCGATGTCAAACCGGTGCTGCGGAATTTGAAGGCAGTTGTGAACGAGGATCGCTGTACCTTGATGGCTACGGACCTGGAACTTGGCACTCGTTTGGAGGTTCGTGGCATCAAGGTCGAGGACTCCGGCGAAGCCCTGTTTCCCACGGGACGGATCATCGCCATCCTGCGCGAAGCCACCGATGAGGAACTGACCATCGAAGCTGGGCCGGACAAGTGTTTGATTCGCGGCCAAGCCAATGAGTTCGAGATGCCGGGCGAAGATCCGGGCATGTTTCCCGACATTCCGTTGTTCGCGGAAGAGAATTATCATGAGATCACCGCCGGCGTGTTGCGCGACATGATTCGCCGGACGCTGTTCGCCGCGGCGACCTCGGAGCATGCCCGCTTTGGGGCCACGACCGGAGTTCTCTGGGAATTGGAAGACGAGAATGCCCGGCTGGTGGCCACCGATGGCCGCCGGCTGGCCATGATTCAGGGAACGGCCCAGGCTAAGGGCAGCCATTCAACCAAGGGCCAGATGCCGGTGGTTCCGGCCAAGACCATGGCCCTGCTCGAACGCAACCTCATCGAGCCGGATGAATTGGTCAAGATCTGCTTCCGGCCTAACGAGGTTTTGTTCAAGACTGAGCGGTCGATGATTTACAGCCGGTTGGTGGAAGGCCGCTTTCCCGACTTTCGCAAGGTGATTCCCTCCAAGCATACGGCCAAGGTGCCGCTCACTGCTGGCCCGTTCCAGATTGCCGTTCGCCAGGCCGCCATCATGACGGACGAAGAAAGCAAGCGGGTGAATTTTTCCTTCGCCAAGAAGAAGCTGACGTTGGAAGCTCAAGGAGCGGAATCCGGCCGTTCGCACGTCGAGATGGCCCTGGATTACGATGGCAAGGCGCTCAAGATCGGCTTCGACCCCAAGTTCCTGTTGGATATGTTGCGGGTTCTGGAGCCGGATACGCTGTTGACCCTGGAGATGACGGATGGCTCCAGCCCGGCGGTATTCAAGAGCGAGCCGAACTACACGTATGTGGTGGTCCCGCTGGTGGGGGGATCGGAAGAACCGAAGTAACGCCGCTTGCGGCTTAGCAGAAATAGAAAGGAGGCGATGCCATGGCAAGTCCGCTGATGAAATCCAAGCCGATAACAGCCTGGCCCGAGGAACTTCCCCTCCTTTACGAGGATGAGGAGGAGCCGGAAATGGGAGTAGCGAATCTCCATACTCTGGATGATGATATCCTCTTCTATGGCCTCAAAGCCTTTTTCAAGGAATACCATCCTGTGCTTCAGGTGTATTCCAACATGAATCTTTATTATCGGGATGGTCCCAGGCACAAAAAGACAGGCTCCAAGCCGTATATTTCACCCGATATTATGGTTGTTCACCCTCCCAAGCCGCTTCCCAAGAATTTGAAATCATACACCGTGGGCAAAGATGGCCCTGCTCCTCGGTTGACAATGGAAGTGCTCTCCGAAGGCACGGCGGAGAAACTGGACCTGAAAGACAAGCCCAAAATATTCGCTTTCCTGGGGGTAGGGGAATACATCCTGATAGATCCAACCGGAGATGTCTTGCCGGAACGTTTGCTCTTAAAGCGCCTCCGACCTGATGGAACTTGGAAAGATGAGCGGGATGCCGACGGTGGCGTGACCAGCCGTCTCGGTTTTCGCATCATTATCGAAACGGATGGAGAATTCCGAGTCGTGGATGCTCGAACTGGTAAAAGGTACATTCGCCCGGAGGAAGCCCAAACCGAGGCAGAGGCCAGGCAACAGGCTGAGGAGCGGGCGGGAAAAGAGGCGGCCGCCCGTCAGAAAACCGAGGAGAAGGCGCGAAAGGAGGCGGTGGCCCGTCAGAAAACTGAGGAGAAGGCACGAAAAGCCGAGGAGCAAGCGAAAAAAGAGGGGGCGGAACGTCAACTGGCCGAGCAGCGTAACCGGGAACTCGAAATGGAACTGGAACGCCTTCGAAAACTGCTCCCGCCCCAAAATTGATGCCGACGGCGACAGAGGCCCAGCGTTACAATCATGCTGAAACGCCATACCCCCGAACCCGGTCCCGAACGCATCGGCGAAGTGCTGAGCCGGCTGTTCACCGCGCGCGGCTGGGGACGGCGCCAGGCCCGCTTGCACCTGGAACGGGCCTGGGAAGAGGCGGCCGGCCCGGATTTCGCCGGCCACACGCGGGTCACCAACTTGCAGCGCGGCATCCTGGAAATCGAGGCGGATAATGCCGTCTTGTTGCAGGAGTTGGCCGCCTTCCACAAGCGCCGCCTGCTCGCCGAGCTCCGCCGCCGCCTGCCGAATACCACGCTGACGGATTTGCGCTTCCGCGCGGGGACGTGGGGAAAGTGAGTGAATTTATGTGGATTTTCGGACTTTACTCCTTGGTAGCTCCTTGCCTTCCAGTGCAAGACAAGATAGCCCTGGAAGCAATAGGCTACATCGTCCCGGTCCGGCAGGCGACGATCGGCTCGAAGGTTGGGGGCCAAGTGATCGACATGCCGATCACCGAGGGCAAGAAAATCAAGGCGGGAGAAGTGTTGGCGCGGTTGGAGAGTACGAAATACAAACTGGCCTTAAAACACGCGCAGGCCAAGCTGGAGCTCGCCAAGGCCCGATACGACAAGATAAGAGGAGGCACCCCGCCGGATCTTCGTATTGCCGAGGCGGAAATCGTCGTGGCCCAAACTGAAGTCGAGCAAACCAAATGGCATTTGGACAGCACCACTATCGTTGCCCCTTTTTCCGGAACGATAATGACGAAGCGAACCGAGGTGGGGGCATTAGTCCACCCGCTAGGATTTCAGGTGTCCGCCGCCATCTGTGAATTGGCGGATTTGACCGAACTCGAAGTGGACGTAGCCATCGCGGAGCGCGATATTCACAAGATTTCCAAAGGACAGAAGTGCACGATCCGCGCCGCAGCTTTTCCCGCCCGGCTTTATCAAGGGGAAGTCGCCCGCATCATGCCGGCCGCCGACCGCGCCAAGGGAGCCATCCCGGTCCGAGTCCGAATTATCCTGCCGGCAAATGATGACCGGCTGCGCCCGGAAATGGCAGCCGTCGTTGTTTTTGCGCTTAGAAATAAACGAAATACACCACGCTGACAGATTTACGTTTCTAGCGGGGGAGGGGGCTTTGCAACGCAATTGTAGGTCGGCCTTTCCAGGCCGACGTCCCTTGC
>CAZFGM010000798.1:0-3224 GCA_964518515.1 uncultured Alcaligenaceae bacterium
CCAACCAGCCCATCGAACACGTCTTTGAGGCGCAAAAGCGTCCGGTGATGGTCGGCTGCGTGCTGCACGACTGGATGCAGGCCTGGGTGTACGTGGTGCCGCACCCCTGGTTTGCCGTCTCCGACGCCAGCGGCACTTTCCGCATCGACCGTGTTCCGCCGGGGAAGTACACCCTGCTCCTGACACACGCGGATGCCAATCTTCAGGAAAAAAGAGTCCTCGAAATCCACGCGGGGAAGACAACCGCAGTGGCTGTGGCATGGAAGGAAATAACCAAGGAATAGATTTGGCTTGGCGAAAAAACATTACGATTAGTTTTTCGTTTTTTCATGCCCACATTCTGGGTTTCCGGCCCTAATCCCGGTATTTCTTGCGATTCTCCTCCTGGGCCTTGCGGAGCACGCTGTCCAGCGTGACGGGCATGCCGCCCTGGCGCTTGCTTTCGTCGGCAGCTTCCATGAAGGCGAAAATCTCGATGGTCTCCGCGGCGCTGACCGGAGCCTGGCCGGTCTTGAAGAACTTGCAGATTTCCACGACGAGGTGCTGATAGCCTTCGTATGTGCCGGCGGGGGCCGAGCCCTTGTCGCCGAAGACCATGCCGCCGTAGCCGGCCTTGGCGGCGCGGTTGCCCCGGAACGTGCCGATGCGGCCGTCTTGCCACAGGCCCGTCACCACGTCGGTCCCCTTGGTGTGCACCCGCGTCACCGACTGGCAGCCCGTGCCCATGATCGTGAACAAGGTCTCCACGCCGTGGATGCCGTACCAGAACAGGTCGGGATGGTGCGGCTCGAGCGAACACGGGGCGTGTACGTCGCAGCCCAGGATTTTGCCCACCTTGGGGTCGTTCCGGTTACTCTGAACGCTGGGGCTGAAGCGCAAGGCGGAGCTGGAAAACAACGGCGTTTTGTATTTCTTCGACAGCTCGAAAATCCGCAGCACGTCGGCCAGCGAGCCGGCGATCGGCTTGTCGATGAACACGATCTTGCCGGACTTGAGGACGGGAATGACCTGGGCCAGGTGCGGCCGGCCGTCCACGCTCTCCAAAAGCACCACGTCCACCTCCTTGAGCAAGTCCTCAATCGAATCGACGATCTTGACGCCGTACTTGTCGCGCAGGATGTCGGTGTACTTTTGCACGCGATTGATGCTGTCGGGAATGTCCTTGCTGCCGCCGGGAAAGCCGGCCACGACGCGAACGCCTGCCAGGTCGCGGATGTTGTCGGGCTTGTTGAGGATGGCGGTGAAGGCGATCACGTGCGACGTATCCAGGCCGATGATGCCGGCGCGGAGTACCGGCGCTTTCTTGTCGCCGGCCGGGGAGGAGGAGAAAGTCAGGGCCAGAGCCACGATGGGGAAGACAAAGAAGCGTATCACGCCAATACCTCGCGTCAGGGGAATAGGTTCACCAGAAAACCGGGGGTATCATAGATGAACCAAAGCCCGCAGGCGAGTCTTCGAGGCTGCGAGAGATTAGATTAGGTTAGGCAAGCAGGACTGCAATACCATACTGCGGAATCCTGGGATCTCGCGTCACCAGCGTGGCCCCTTCGACCATGGCCTGTGCGACAAGCATCCGATCAAATGGGTCCCGATGGTGGACGGGTAGCTGCTCCGTTTTCTCGACATGGCTGACTTCGATCGGGAGCAAATCGAAGCCTGCCCGAGAAATAGCGTTCTGAAGGCCAAGCGGAGCCGTTAGTTTTCCGATGACGCGCTTGATGGCAATCTCCCACAGCAGGGCGACGCTAATCAAAACGCGGTTCTGCGGATCACCGATGGCGCTGGCGGCCGCCGGCGTGAGAATCTTGGGATCGGAGAGCCACCAGAGAAAGACGTGCGTGTCGAGAAGGAGCTTCATGGCTTCATTCCGAGTGCTTCCTGCAAATCGTCGGGCCACTCATCGAAATCCGGCGCCATCCAAATCTGGCCGGCATATTGCCCGCCTTGACGACGCGCACCACCCTGGTCTTTTTCCTGAGCCGTATCAATTACTTCAACCTGAACCGGCGTCCCTTCCGGAAGCGGCGGCGCTTTATCAAAAACGACAACACCGTTGTGAATATGGCCGTGGAATGTCATCGACGGAAACTCCCTGAACTGGTATTAATCTACCAGGGTCGTCTTTTCGGTCAAGCTCAGCGAGCGGATATACTGTCGCGTTGAATCTGCGGCAATGGAGTGGGGAAAAACCATGCGTTCGGCAATTATTATCCTGGTGTCGATTTTCTTCCTTCCGCAACCCGCTCCGGCCCAGGGCGCCAAGCCCTGGAAAGCCGGCGTCGCCACGATCAACATCACGCCGGAAAAGCTCATGTGGATGTCGGGCTACGGCGGTCGCAACAAGCCCGCCGAGGGCAAGCTCACCGACCTGTGGGCCAAGGCCCTGGTCCTGGAAGACCCGGCCGGCAAGCGCGGCGTGCTCGTTACCATGGACCTCGTCGGCATCGAGCGCGACCTGGCCCGCGAGGTGTGCGCCGACCTGAAAAAGAAACACGGTTTGCCGCGCGAGGCCATTATCTTGTCGGTATCGCACACCCATTGCGGCCCGGTGGTCCGCAGCAACCTGAACGTGATGTATGACCTGGACGCGACGCAGCAGAAATTGGTGACCGAATACGCCGAGTCGCTGCGGCGGAAACTGGTACGGGTCGTGGACGAGGCGCTGAAGAAAATACAACCCGTGCGCTTGAGTTGGGGCCTGGGCCATGCCGGCTTCGCCGTCAATCGCCGTAATAACAAGGAGGCCGATGTGCCCAAACTGCGGGCGCTGGGAAAACTGCAAGGGCCGGTCGATCACGATGTGCCGGTGCTGGCCGTGCGCGACCCGGAAGGCAAGATGGTGGCTGTCGTGTTCGGCTATGCCTGCCATGCCACGGTGCTGAGCTTTTACAAGTGGTGCGGCGATTATCCCGGTTTCGCCCAGACGCACCTGGAGAAAGCGTACCCGGGCGCGACCGCCCTGTTCTGGGCCGGCTGCGGCGCCGATCAAAATCCCCTGCCGCGCCGCAGCGTGGCCCTGGCCGAGGAATACGGCCGCAAGCTGGGCGAAGCGGTGCAGCACGTGGTGGACGGCCCCATGACCTCGGTACAGGGCGAACTGAAAATGACCTACACCGAAATTGATCTTCCCTTCAGCGACTTGCCCACGCGCGAACAGATCGCCCAGGACACGCTATCGAAGAACAAGTACGTCGCCAATCGTGCCAAGCTGCTCTTGAAACAGA
>CAZFGM010000799.1:0-3222 GCA_964518515.1 uncultured Alcaligenaceae bacterium
AGATTCGCTAATTTCCCCAAATAACGCAAGGTCAATTATGGCGCTGTAGTACTAGGTAGGTAATCTTTGTCGAACCGGTCGGGGGAGCAAGTCAAAGAGTTAGGACTATCGGCCTATTGCCGGCCGGCCTTGCAACAGCGCGGCCGTCAAGACTGATGGACCCAGACCGCCACTTCCCCCAGCGTGGTAGTTGGTGCGAATGCCTTCGGACGACCGGTGGTGGGCTTGTCAGGAAATGCGAAACCGTTGCATCCCTCACGGCTTTGCAACGCATTTGTAGGTCAGCCTTTCCAGGCTGACCTCGTTTGATCAGGTTGATTGACATTGGGCTAACTCGGTCAGGCTGGAAAGCCTGACCTACTATTTCGTTGCAAAGCCCATCCGCCCATCCCTCACCCATAAACTTTCTCACCTGGGCAAAAGATTGGCCAAGGTCATTCTGACAGTGAAGAAAAGGAACAGACTCCTCCAAGCCCCCAAGCGCATTACGTCCGGCGGAAATACCGACAAGGCAAATGATTTTCCGAAGTCCCAAGAATAACCACCAGTCCCTTGACCAATCAGCCAGGAAAAGGTCCGTGCCGCGAAGCCAAAAATGCGAACTTGTGCCGAAAATGCCGACCTTACCGCCTCTGCACGCCCGCTGCCGAAAAAATCCTCCTAGAAATCCCAAGGCGCTCTCCTCAAGTTGCCGATGCTTCGGATAGGATGCGCCAGAATAGGCGCCTTGTGGATTCGTCCCGGCGCCGATGAAAATGCCCCTCGGAGTCTTCACCATGGCCGATCGCCGCCGCGCGCGCATCGACTGGATCGCCTGGAGCTTGCTCCTGGGCGGGCTGGTGGCGGCGGCGTGCGTCCTGGGCCACGAAACCGGCCGCGCCGGCGAACCGTCCAATCTGCTGGGACCATCCGGCGCTTGGCTGGCTCAGGAACTTGCCGACGCCCTGGGCAGCGCGGTCTACGTTCTCCTGGCCGGCTGGTTTGCCCTGGTCGTGGTGTTGCTCGCCCGGCACCGACTCGGCCGCTGGTGGCGGCGGCTGGCGGGCTGGATATTGCTTCTACCCTGCGCTGCCCTGGCCGCCGAATGGATCGGCCCGAACCTGCTCGGCGGACCGCTTACCGCCAGCGGCGGTGCCCTCGGCGCCTGGCTGGCTGCCTGGCTCGACCAGACGATCACGCCTCTCGGCCAGGCTCTCCTTTTTTCCACGGTCCTTTTTCTGGGTCTGCTGTTGGCCTTGCCGATGCTCGTCCGCGGGGCCTGGCGCCTGGCATGGCACACGGCCCGCCTTCTCGGCAAAATTTTGCTGTGGCTCGGGGGCCTTGGCGGCACCGTGCCGCGCTCCGGCCAAAAAATTACAATGCCGATTCGCAAGCCCAGGAGGGAGGAGGTTGTCGAGGAACCCGAACCCGCCGAAGGCGATATCATCCCCATCCGCTATCCCGATCCGGTGAATGAAAACGGCGACCTGACCGGGCCGCCGAAATTTATCCCGCCCGAGCCGATCGTCCTGCCCATCAATCGCCCGGCGCCGCTGCCGGCCGTCGAACGCTTCGAGGATTTCGAATTGCCGCCGTTGTCGCTCCTGGAAGATCCGCAGCCGTTTCCCTACGAGGAGCACGATCAGCAACTGCGCGAGACGGCCGCCCTCTTGGAAAAAACCTTCAAGGACTTCGACCTGAACGTCCGCGTCGTCGGCATCAATACCGGCCCGGTCATCACCCAGTACGAGATCGCCCTGGAAACCGGCCTGCGCGTCAACAAGGTCACCATCCTGGCCGACGACCTGGCCCTCAACCTCCGCGTGCCCAGCGTCCGCATCGTTGCCCCGATTCCCGGCAAGAATACCGTCGGCATCGAAATCCCCAACGAGTATCGGGCCGTCGTCCGCCTCAAGGAAGTGATCCAGACGGCCGGCCGCAAGATCGCCAAGGCGCGGATTCCCCTCTTTCTCGGCAAGGACACCGAAGGCCGGCCGCTCTTGTTCGACCTGGCCGAGATGCCGCACCTGTTGATCGCCGGCCGCACCGGCACCGGCAAGTCCGTGTCCATGAACGCCATCATCCTGTCCATGCTCATGACCCGCCGGCCCGACGAGGTCAAGATGATCATGATCGATCCGAAGATGCTCGAATTGTCGGAGTACGGCAAGATTCCGCACCTGATGCATCCGGTCGTCAAGGACATGAAGAAGGCCGAGGCGATCCTGGCCTGGGCGGTGGACAAGATGGAGGAGCGTTACGACCTGTTGTGCCGGGCCCGCGTCCGCAATATCGGCGGCTACAACGACCTCGGCCGCAAGGAAATCCTTCGCCGCGTCCAGCCGGATACGGAAGAAATGGCACGCATTCCCGAGAAAATGCCGTACATCGTCATCTTCGTCGATGAGATGAACGACCTGATGATGCAGATGAAGCGCGAGGTGGAAGGGCACATCATCCGCCTGGCGCAGAAGTCGCGGGCCGCCGGCATCCACCTGGTAGTGGCCACGCAGAAGCCGACTGTGGACGTCATCACCGGCCTGATCAAGTCCAACCTGCCGGCCCGCATCTGCTTCCAGGTGTCCAGCCGCTCGGATAGCCGCGTCGTGCTCGACGAGATCGGCGCCGACAAGCTGCTCGGCAAAGGCGACATGCTGTTCTTGCAGCCGGGCACCAGCACGCTGCTTCGCGCCCAGGGCACCTACGCTTCCGACGAGGAAATCACCAGCGTCGTCAAGCACCTGGAATGCGACCCGTGTTATGCCCAGGAATTGATCCAGCTCAAGACGGCCGGCGAGGGCGGGGTCAACCCGATGGACCGCCTCCGCGCACGCGACGACATGTACGAGCCGGCCGTCGAGGTGGTCATTCGCGAGGGCCGCGGCAGCGTGTCGCTGTTGCAGCGGACCCTGGGCATCGGCTACGGCCGCGCCGCCCGCCTCATCGACTTCATGGCCGAGGACGGCATCGTCGGAGCCTACAACGGCTCCAACGCCCGCGAGGTCCTGGTTTCCCCCCACGGCTGGGAACAGATGAAGCAGAGCGGCCCAGTCGCCGCCGGCGGGCGGGCGTAAGCCTGTGGATCGCTTGGCCGCCATTTTCTTCATCCGGACCATGGGGGTCGGCCCAAAAAGCGGGTTGCCGATGATGTTGCTTCCCATGGCGGACTTCCGCTTGTGCGATCACGTCGAGACACGGCTCGCGTCCAGTTTTTCCACGCCCAGAAAGCTCGTTGACGAAACC
>CAZFGM010000800.1:0-3219 GCA_964518515.1 uncultured Alcaligenaceae bacterium
AAGGACCTCCTCGACGGTCCGGCCGGCGATCCACTCCGCCAGGGCGCTCTCCGCCGCCCGCACCAACAGGGTTTCCACCCGTTCCTTGTGGAGCACGAATTTCTCCATCCCCTCGCCGGGTACGCGGTAGTACAGTTTGACCTGGAGGTTGATGAGGTTGTGATCGCCGGTGAGGAGCTGGCCGGACGGCGTGGCGTCCGTGCTGTCGGCCAACGGCTCCCCCACGGTTACCTCGCGGACCTCGTTCAACTTGACCCGCTCCACTCGATCCAGGCCGAAGGGTAGGAAGAAATGCAAGCCGGGACCCGGTTGGTCATCGAGGATTCGGCCAAAGCGGCGGACCACCGCCCGCTCGCCCGGCTGAATCTGCGTCACCGACGACGCCAGCGTGACCGCCAACAGCAGCAATCCCAGGCCGCCAAGGAGGTAGCGCATCACTGGCCCCCTTTCTTGTTTTCCGGGCCGGCTTTCATTTCCGGGCCCTTATTCTCGTGCGGAGTTTGGTTCAACAGCCGGAACGGCCAGTTCTTCGTGGACAGTAACAACAGCGTCTTGTTGGCAGCGACCATTTTTTCCAGACTGTCCAGCGACCGCAATAACTCGGCGAATTCAGGATCCTTGCGCAAGGCCAGGTTGATGAGGGCGGCGGCATCGGCGTCGGCCTCATCTTTCAAAATCTTTTTCTTTTGCTCGGCCTGGTTGATCAGCCGGCCGGCTTCCTCCTTGGCGTCGTTTTCGATCTTTTTGGCTTGCCTTTCCCCCTCCTTCTCGTACTCGATGACTTTCTTTTTGCGCTCGCTTTTGATGCGCTCGAAGATGGCGTTGCGGACCTCGCTGGGGTGGTAGAAGCGACGCAGGCGCATGTCCACCAAGTCGATGCCGTAGCGGTCGCGGACCGGACCTTTCAAGGCGGTCATCAGGTCGCTCTTGAGCTTGTCCATCGTGTCGTCCACGTGTCTTTTGTCCTGGTCCTGGGGATGCTTCTTGCTGGGGTCCGTGCTGATTAGGTCGTCCATGACAATCTGGCCGATGGTAGCGATGAGCTGGCTATTGAAGTGCTGCCGGAGAATCGTTTGACCGTACTCCACCGTGCCCAGGCTTTGGATGAAGCGCTCGACGCCGTCGGCGTCGGCGATCCGCCAGCACACGTAGGCCTCGACCGACAGGGTCTTGTCGATTTTCTTCTTGTCCTTGTCGGGGGTGAGCAGTTCGGCGGCAGGTAGATCGAAGGTTTGCAGCCGGCGATCGAGGCGCTGCACCAGTTGCAAAGGCCACGGCCAGCCGAAATGCAGGCCGGCCCCGTCGCGGGCCCCATCATGGGTCGCCACGTGCTGACCCAGCACCGTCACGTAGACGTATTCCGAGGCGTCAACCGTGTAGACCGTCAGGCGGACGATCAGGAGCACGAGGAGGATAACGAAGATTGTCAGGAAAGTTCGCATCAATGTTCTCCGCAAAATATTTCTTTGAAGAAGAGAGCCATTGCCATTGGCAATTCTTCTACTTTAGTTAATGGTCCCCCTTGGTAGTTGCCTCCCGCGGCACCAGCACCGGGAAGGGCAGGCGAAACTGCTCGGGGTCCAGAAGGAACAGGTTGCGCACGCCCTTGATTTTTTCCGCGTCCACCAGCACAAGATCCTTGCCGCTAAGGGACCGCACCAGAGTTTCGCTGTACAGCCGAAAATCAACCAAGCCAGGTTGCAAGCGCAGGAGCTTCTGCCGCTGGGATTCCTGCCAGGTCAGGGCCTGGGGGGGGGCCAGCCTCCCTTCCAGGACGCCGTGCACGGTTTCCAGAGACAAAAACAATTCCTGGTGCAAGCTCATCTCCTTGCGGGCCCGGCTCCAGGACAGGAATTTGTCCGCCTCGGCCTTGGCCCCGAGAAGGGTCTTCTGTTTGGCGGTCTTGGCTGCCTCCTCGATGCCGTAGGCCTCGGCAGCTTTGAGCTTGATCTTTTCCGTTTTCTTTCCTAGCGCGTCGTTGACCATCTTTTTCTGATTTTCCAGGGCGATGGTGACTTCGTAATAAGCCTGCACAACGTCTTGCGGCGGATGCAGGTCGTGCAGGTCGAGGCCGTCGAACACAATGCCCAGGCCGCCGCTGCCATAGCTCTGACACAGGTTGTGCAAGCGCTCGAGGGCATCTTTCTGGAACGGGGCACGCTGGAAGGTGAGCAGACTCTGGAAATCGCGGCCGGCGACCATGCCGCGCAGCACCGCTTCCGCCGCCGCCCGGATGATTTCGTCGGCATCCTGCACCTCAAACAGGAAAACGTGCGGGTCGGTCACGCGGTAGCGCACGGTGGCCTGCACATCGATGAGGTTGCCGTCGCCGGTGATCATGACGGCCTCGTCGGGCATGGTGCGGACGCCGTCGCGGTGGACGCTGGACCAGGACAGGCGGACCGGCGCTTTGCCGGCGGCCGTGGTGCGGAAGCCAACCTCGACGGTGCGAATCCTGCCCGACACCCGCGTGGTCGCCTCGATCGGCCAGGGCCAGCGCCAGTACAGGCCCGGTTCCAGATCGGCGACCGGCCGGCCATAGCGGCGGACCACCGCCTTTTCATCGGGCCGGACCAAGGTCAAGCCGGTGACAGCGTAAACTGCCAGGAAAAAGCCGGAGACGGCGAGCGTGGCCGTCTTCCAGCGATGGCCGAGCCAGTGGAAAAATTCGCCCAGGTCGAGATACTTTTCCAGCCAGCGATCCACCTTGTGGAAGAATTGCCCCGTGCGGGCGACCACCGGGCTGGCCGGCTTTTCGAAGCGCAACAGCCGCATGGAATTGATCAGGACCGCCAGCGAGCCGAGCTGGTGATACAAGACCGCGGCCAGGGGCGACGATTCCAGCGAGCCGAACACCGGCCACAGCCAGGCCGTCAGGAGAATGCCGACGGCGTTGACGCCGAAGGCGAAGACGACGATGTTCTGGCGGATGATGCGCACGGTTTCGCGTGACAGGCGGACAAGAAGCGGCAGCGGCTTGAGCGGGTCGCCCATGAAGACGACGTCGCCGGCCTCGGCGGCCACGTCGGTGCCGGTGCCGCCGATGGCCAGGCCCACGTCGGCCCGCGCCAGGGCCGGCGCGTCGTTAATGCCGTCGCCCACCATGGCCACGTGTTGCTTGGGGCCGGAAAGAGGACTTGCGGCGGGTAGCAAAGGAACCGGATGGCCGGGCGCCGGCGTGATGGCGTGGGCTAGGGCTTCCGGCGAGCCGAGGTCCGT
>CAZFGM010000801.1:0-3215 GCA_964518515.1 uncultured Alcaligenaceae bacterium
TTAAACTCATCAAACGCATCGGTCGGGTCCTCTCGGAGCAGGTTGCCTTTGACCAGTTCACCCACGACCGTGGGGACCGGTGGGGCCGCCGGCCCCCCTTGGATCAGCGTCTCGGCCTCGCGGCGCACCAGTTCCAACGCCAGCTGCTCGCTCCAAGGAAGGCGATCCCACCGCAGCGCGACGTCCACCGCCCCCTCTTTTGGCTTTTCTCGGCGTGCCTGGTCCATCCACTTGACCGCGTGGACCAGCCATGACTTTGCTGTCTCGGCATGCCCCAGGCGGTGAACGGCCATGGCCCGGAGGAGCCAGACCATCGGGGCCTCTTTCTGCAGCCGGGTCGCCTGGTACATCTGTTGCACGGCCGGCTCGAACTTGCCGGCCCGGAACAGGGCGGCCACGAGCGCCCGCGCCGCAGGGTAACTTTGGGCATTGCTCGCCACGGCCTTCTCGGCCATGAGCACAATGCGGGTTGGATCGGCCACGGCATCGGCGGCCAAAACGCACATCCAGGCCAAGGGCACGGCGGTGTCGGGGTCTTCGGTCTTACCGAAGCGCTCCAGCGCCCGCGCGCAAACTCGGCGGTAGCCGTCGGTGTCACCCAGCGCCAATTGCGTCAAGGCGCGTCCGTACCAGGCGTCCAGCCGATTGGGATCCAGCTGGATGGCTTTGGCAAAGTCGGCATCCGCCTTGGCCCACTGGCTCAGGGCGGCGTAGGCATTGCCGCGGTTGCTCCAGACAACCGCGACATTCGCCTTGAGGTCGATAGCTTTCGACAGGTCGGCGATGGCCTTGTCCCACTGGCGCAACTGGAAGTGAATTTCGCCCCGGTTGCTCCAGGGCACCCAGTTGGTTACGTTCAACTCGATCGCTTTGGAGAAGTCGGCCGCGACCTTCAGCCACTGGCTCAGGCGGAAGTGGGCCACACCGCGGTAATTCCAGAGGTCGGGATTATCGGGCTTCAGGTCGATGGCCTTGGAGAAATCCGCGATGGCCTTGTCGTGCTGGGCCAGCGTGGCGAAGGCTTTGCCCCGGTTTTGCCAGGCCTGCCAGTCATCCGGCTTCGGGTCCGGTGCTGTGCCGTCCGCCAGCGCCTCGCGCAGGAAGGCGCGTGCCTCCGCGTCCTGGACCCAGCGGGAATGGGTCATGCTTTCGTACAGGCGGGCGAAGACGGTCTGGGCTTTCTCCTTCTGGCCTAGCTGCTGAAGGGCCAAGGCCAGGAAGGCGAGGTCGGCGGGGAGGGAGCCCCCGAATTCCTGGGCGTTGAGCTGGTCGGACAGGGTCAGGGTCTTGACGGCTTCCTGGTGCTTGGCCAGCCGGAACTGGGCCAGGCCGAGCGTGCTCAGATAGGGGCCGGTATTGGGAGACAATTCGCAAGCGACTTCGGCCTGGCGCAGGGCCTGACGATACCAGACGGCGGCCAATCCCGGCTGCCGCACCAGGGCCCGGCTCGCCGCGTCGTAGCGCCTGGGGTCTAGCTCCTCGCGGAAGCGATCCGCCAGCCCCAGCGCCCGCTGCCTCACCGCGTCACTGATCGTCTGGTCGGTACGGATACTCGCGACGACGTTCTTCGCCGGCAGCGGCTTGTTGAAAAGGGAATCGAGCAAGGCGAGCGCCTCGCGCTGGACCAACAGCTCCGGAGTCTCCGGCCCGCCGTCCCAGAGCTTGATTCCATCCTGATCGGCGGAGGCCAGCCAGCGCCCGTCCGGGCTGAACCCGATCTGAATGATGTATTTGGTATGCCCTTTGAGAGTGCGCAGCTCCTGGTCGCTGTTCACGTCCCAAACCTTGACCGTGCCATCCTGACTGCCCGAGGCCAGCCGCTGCCCGGCCGGACTGAACGCCACACTCGTGACCGCTGTGGAATGGCCCACCAGGGTGCGCAGTTCCCGGCCGCCAGTCGCCTCCCAGATCCTCACCGTCTTATCTCCGCCGCCCGAGGCCAGCAAACGCCCGTCCGGACAAAACGCCACACAGACTCCGCCGGTGATTTGCTCTGCCAGGGTGTGGAGCTGCCGGCCGGCGACTGCGTCCCAGATTTTTATTGGCCCGGTATTAACATCGAACCACGCCAGCCGTTGGCCATCCGGACTGAACACCAGGCCCGTGAGCCCGCCGTCGGATTTGAACGTGGCCAACTGCTGGCCGCTACCCACGTCCAAGATCTGCAGTGTATTACCCGCCGCGGCTAGCCGCCGCCCGTCCGGACTGAAAAGGATGGCCCTGGTGTAGCTTTTGAAAGTGCGTAGCTCATGGCCGCTAGCCAGGTCCCACACCCTCACCGTCCCACCCTCATACCTCCAGGCCAGCCGTTGGCCCTCCGCACTGAACGCCACGCTCTCAACTCGAAGGAGATGGCCGTTTTCGATACCTCGATGGCCCCTGCCCACCTCCCAAAGCGTCGCCTTGCCATCCTTTTCGACCCAAGCCAGCCGTTGCCCGTCGGCGCTGAGGCCCAAGCTCCCGATCGAACTGGTGGCGCGCTTGTTGGTGTAAAGCTCGCGACCCCCGGCCGGTGGCCACGTCCCACACCTTCACTTCGTTGAGTTTGGCCCGGTCGCCCGGTTTGGCTGAGTCTTCCGGCTGTCCACAGGCCCCGATCAGCCGCTGCCCGTCGGGGCTGAACACCACGCTCCAGACCAGACCGACCGGGAGGCTGCGCAGCTCCTGGCCGCTGCCCACGTCCCAGACCTTCACCCCCCCACCTTTGGTCAACGTGGCCAGCCGCCGCCCGTCGGGGCTGAAGGCCACCCTGCGATCCCACCAGCAGCAATAGCCGTTGAAGGTGCGCAGCTCGCCGTGGCAGAGCCGCCACTGGTAGTGCCACTCCCAGCCGCGCAGGTCCTTCTGGCGGGGCGGCGGCGGCTGCCGGTCGGGTTCCAAGAGTTCCAGCACGCGGGTAATGTCCCCTTTGTCCCAGGAACTCTGCATCAGATTCACGCGGGTCACGTACAGGGCGGTTCGGGCTTGGGCCAAGTTCGCATCCGACTCGCCGAGGTTGCGATCCGCCTGCTTTTGTGCGAGCAGCGCCTCTTTCCCGCGCTGCTCGGCGCGCTTCTTCTGTTCGCGCTCCCCTGCGGCGTTGTCCTCGGCTTCCTTCGCCTTGTCCTTTGCTTCCGTGGCTTTCTGTTTTGCTTCCTTGGCTTTGGCGTCGGCGTCACGAGCGCGGGCTTCGGCCTGGAGTGCAAAATACCAGGAGAAGCTCAGGCCGGCCGCGA
>CAZFGM010000802.1:0-3211 GCA_964518515.1 uncultured Alcaligenaceae bacterium
ACACCTTTTTTCAAGTTTTTATCGGCGGCTCGGCCGCGCTGTGTCTCTGTGGTTAATGGTAGTCCAGGTCAACCCTGGTAGTCGAACAGCAGGGCGCGCAGGCGCCGGCGACCGCGCAAAAGCAGCCCCGCCACGGATTTTTCGGTCCGTCCCAGGTGGGCGGCGATCTGGGCGACAGGCAGACCCAGCAGATCACGCTGCATAACCACCTCGTGCTGATCTTCCGGAAGTTCTTCCATGGCAGCGGTGAGGCGCAAGAGCATTTCGCCGCGCTCGACTTCATGCAGGGGTGACGGCCGGCCGCTTTCCAGGAAGGCCTCCACCCTGGCACTCGAATCGGCCAGGACCTCGTGGAGCGATTGATCCAGAGCCACATCGCGTTTTTGCGCCCGCGCCTGCCGGACGGCATCGGCCAGGGTATGGACCAGAATCTCCTGGAGCCACTTGACCAGCTCGGCTGCGGTTTGTCCGCGAAACTGGTCCAGCTTCTGGTGGGCCTTCAGGAGCGTTTCCTGGACCAGATCGGAAGAATCAAAGCGCCGCTCCAGACGCGGGTCGCGGTACAGTTGCCGGACCTGCAAGCGCAAGAACGCCCGGTAGTTTTCCAGCTGCCACGGCGGGGCCTGTGCCACGGGCGCCTCTATCTTTATGGACGTAAAAGCCGGCGCGATGACCCGCCGCATTTTTTGAAAAAGAAGATACGAATAGCGGAAGCGGAATCGAACGCCAAGAAAGGCGGCTGCAAGAAGAGAACCATGAATTGCCGAATGTTGTTGTTTCCCGGCGCGCTTTCTCCGCGACCATGACCTTACCGGCATGTTGCCAACCGCACTCAATCCAGGTCGCGCATGTTCCCTACCCCCTGTGCACGAATGTGACGCGAGTGGAGACAATCAGAACGCAACCTGTTGAAAGATTATCAGTTATGACGAATTCCACTCACGCCAACCGTTGATTTGCGTTGGCGTGAGTGGAGTCAAGGCCCCGGTGCAGGAAGAGAGTCTCCGTTTAGCGGGGAGCCGAAGGCGACCGCCCTCAGCCCAGAACTTCAACCCGCAAATGCGAGGGAAACGCTTTGTCGTGAAAGATCGTATTGGTCGCCACTTTCATGGTGGCGCTGTCGGCGGGATTCAGCCCCGTGTTCAGGTTGCGGTCGAAGCGCGGGAAGTTGCTGCTGGTGATGCTGACACGCAGGCGATGGCCGGCGGCGAAGCGCCAGGCGGTCGGCCACAGGTCGAGGGCGAAGCGATAGACTTTGCCGGGCTTGAGCAATTTCGGCCGGAATCGATTCCGGCGGTAGCGGGCGCGCACAATGCCGTCCACCACCAGGATCGATCGGCCAACGGGATCCACGTCGCACAGCCGGGCCACGAAATCGGTATCGACGCAACTGGAGGACGCCCACAAGGTCATCTCGACCGGGCCGACAATGTCCAGAGCGGCGGTCAAGGGTTCGGAGGTGTAGGTGAGACACAGCGGCTCGATGGGGCGCTGATCGCGCGGGCCGGCGGTGCTGGCGAAATCCGGATTCTCCTCGCCGCTGCTGGTTTTGCGCGGGCCGCCGTACAGCGTGTTGCCGCCGGCTGAAGGCACCGGGTTGGCCGGATCGTAGCGGAAGCGGTCGGGTTTTTCCTTCTTGCCCGGCTTGTCCAGCGACAAGATGCCGTCGTTAAGGGAAGTGGCCGTGCCGCTTTTTCCCTCGCGCAGATACCAGCGCAGCGAGGTGGTTGCCGGCGGCGGCCAGGTGTCGGCGGTGCGCCATTCGTTGGCGGCCATGAGGAAATAGCGGACGCGCGGCTCGTCCAGGATGCCCCTCTCCCCTCCTCCGTGGGCCAAGGGAGAACCGCCGCGCAGCCAGTGATCGTACCAGCGCAGCATCGCGCCGTTGAAATCGAGCACCGCCTCGGGACCGAAATCCATGTCGCCGACGTAACGGGCGAAGGCCGGGTCCTGCACCGACGGACCGTGCGACCAGGGGCCGATGATTAACTTCTGATTCGCCCGCGCCGCTTTGGATCGTGCCTCTTGCTGTAAACCCATGAAGTTCCGCAACGTGCCGTCCAGGAAAATATCGAACCAGCCGGCCAGGTGACAGATGGGCACGTCGATCTGGTGATACTGCTTTTCGAAGTTGAAGGACGCCCAGAAAACTTCGTCGTCGGCATGGGACAAAAGATCGTGCAGCCAGCGAAACGGATCGGCGAAATCAGGTTGTTGCGCCAGCGGCAGTCGGTGGAAGCGGGCATTATCCTGAATCGCCGCTTGCAACAGGCCCATTTGGCGGCGCAGGGCGTGGGTGCCGTGCCGGACGCACCAATCGTGGTTGAAGGCCCACTCGAAAGCGCCGCCCCGATAGCACCACTGTTGGGCCAGGTCGCTGGCCGCCTCGCGGACAAAACCGCACGCCAAGGCCGGCGGCCGCGTCGGCGCCAGTAACATCTGCGTTTGCCCCGCGAACGAACCGCCCGCCGTCGCCACCTTGCCGTCGCACCACGGCTGCTGGGCGATCCACTGGATCGTGTCGTAGCCGTCACGATTCTTGCCCCAGCCGTCGTCCACGAAAGGATACCAGCTCCCCTCGGAGCCGAACCGGCCGCGCACGTCCTGCACGACAAAGGCAAAACCGCGCTCGGCAAAAAACTGCGGCGTCTTCGTCCGCAGGATGACCGACTCCTCGCGGTTGTACGGCGTCCGCTCGACGATGGCGGGAAAGCGGCCTTCAGCCGCGGGCCGGTAAAGGTCGGCGGCCAGACGCGTGCCGTCCGACATGGGGAGGAAGACTTTTTTGTCGATGACGATTTCGAAAAGTTGAGTCATTTGAATTGGCTTTGTATAGTAAAAGCGCCTTAACGCTTTCCAAATGGTGCCCTCCGTCTTCTTGCGCGGTAAGGACATCAACACCTCGCCGGCGCAAGCCGATGGTCACGGCCCGGCGAACGTGCACATCCATGTAAAGCTGCAAGCTCACGGCAATTTTCCTTGAGCGCGCAATCGTTGCCAGCCCGGGGAATTCAGGGATCGAGCCCGCAACGCTTCATATTCCTGTGCTTGCCGTTCGATGTCCGCATCAAAAGCCGCCTGATGATCGTAATAATAGGCGAGCGCGGCGTGAATCTGGGCCAGCGACAGGCTGCCGTAATGCTGGAATTCCATTTCTTCCGGAGTCGAGCCGCTGGCCCGCTTTTCCATGGCGACCTCGATGACCTTGATG
>CAZFGM010000803.1:0-3211 GCA_964518515.1 uncultured Alcaligenaceae bacterium
TTAACCCGCTAACTCGACCTCGGCATTTTTCCATTTCAGGCTGAACCAAAACACTATCCCAACGCAGGGCGCGGAGACTTCGTACGTACGACTGCAAGAATCTGCTCGCAGAATCGCTTCGCGTTGCCAAACACCGTCTGGTCATTGTGTCCGCATTCTTGTCTGCCAGCGTCATAGACCGGTGGTTCTTGGAAAGACTTGAAGGCGCCCTAAAACGCGGAGTGAAAGTGTGGATTGCATACGGCATGGGAAAAGAAGGCGATCATGCCCAAAGGCGGCAGAGTTTCGATTGGAAAGAAGCTGAAAAACGCCTTAAAGAGGTTGGAAAACGGTACGTTGATTTGCTCCAAGTTTTCGATCAGCAAAGCACCCACGAAAAGATTCTTATCCGAGACAACGAATTTGTCGTATCGGGGAGCTTTAATTGGCTTTCTTTTGGGGCAGACCGCAGGAAAAAGTTTCGCTATGAGGATGCTCTCCTTGTAACCGAATCCGCTACGATTGAAGAGTACTTCAACGAAATCACGGGCCGATTCCCCAAGAAGAATTGATCCTCTTCGCTTAAGATCATGCAACCGGCCGCGATCTTGGCTGATAGACATTCCGGCGGCCATAATTGACCGCTTTCTCCCCTTTTACCTGTGGGCTAAACCCTTTCCTTTGTTTCAGGCCCTCTGGAAATGGCTTGCAGCTTTGTCCAGCAAGCCACCGCAAGAAGAAAGCCTTTCCCCAGAGCTTCCCGGCACTTTCGCAAAACATAGGCCTGGGTAAAACGCGCCTTGATTATTCCTGGACCCGTGCCAATTCCGACAATAACCGTCTGATCATCAACGTCCTGCCCTGGACGCGGGCCGAGTACGACCAGCTCCTGGGCCGGATTTACCGCCAAAACCAGAAAAGCAAGAAGGAAGTCAGGGTCATCCTGCCGCTGACCTACGCGATGGTGAACGGCCAGCGCTGGTCATGGTGCGAATCGAAGATGCAGCGGCTGGCGTTCAAGAAGTCGATTGCCGACGCCGCGGTCGATGGCGTGTTGCCGGAGGGCCACCTGCGTTCGCCGGCCCAGGCCTACCAGGATGCTGGCCTGGCTCCAGCGCCTCGAGACCGGCGAGGTCCAGGTCGTGACCCGGCCCCGGATCGTGGTTCCGCTGCCGGACACGAACCCGGCCGATGTGAAGCGGCGCCGGCGCCGCTACGGCGATTTCTCGGGAATGAACAGGACATGGAACCAGACCCAGAGCGAGAGAACCCATGCACGGCTTCAGGCAAACCCCGAGGAATGGACCCAGTATCACACGCTTTACCGTGAAGCCCGCAAGGACTGGGCGGTCGTGCCTTTCGAGGAAATGATCCGCTGGTGCGAGAAGCGAAGCGGCAAGATCATCGGGGATTTCGGCTGCGGCGAGGCAAAGCTGGCCGAAGCTGTTTCGGACCGCCACACCGTACACAGCTTCGACCATGTGGCCATCAACGACAACGTCGTCGCCTGCGACATGGCCCACGTGCCGCTTGATGACGAGTCGCTCGATATGGCGATTTTTTCGCTATCGCTAATGGGCGCCAATTTCGCCGACTATTTGCGCGAGGCGTATCGCACCCTGAAGCTCGACGGCGAGCTCCACATCATCGAGGCGACTTCGCGCTTTTCCGATCGGGAGAATTTCCTCAAATCCCTGGAAGTCCTGGGGTTCGCGGTGGTGACCGTTGAAGACAAGTGGAAGTTCACCCACATCCGTGGGCTGAAGACCGAGCGAAAGCCGGGGGAGGGCGTGGAGGTCCGGTTTTGATACCCCGAGGCAATCGACCCCCGCCGGCGACCGGGAAGGAATACAGAGGCCTGGTCTGCTGAGGTTATCATCCCGCATCCGCGGCTCGGAGCGCCAAGTAATTGGCTTGATGCGCCAAGCGGCGTCGCCGGTCATGCGGACGATAAAGCAACATCCATTTTCTGCCCGAGAGCTTCCGCCCATTTGTGCAGCGTCGCGAGCGTGGGGTTCAGCATCTTGCCCGTTTCCAAGCGGGACAGAGCCGGCGGGTCGATTCCCATCCGCCCGGCCACCTCGGCCAGCGTCAATCCCTTACTTTCCCGGACGGTTTTGAACCGGGCCACCAGGCTCAAGATGGCCGCGAAACTCCGGCGATTGATGGCGGCGGCCGGCCGTTGGCGGATCGGGTTGGCCGCGTGCCGGCGGCGAACGGCTTTTTCCTCGGCCCGCTGCTCGGCGGTGCGCTTGAATTTCATCGTTGGCTTCATGGCTTCACTCCCTTGACTCGGGGACGTCGTAGGCGGTGATCGGGCGGATGACGAGCGGATCGGCCGGGTTCAGCACTTCAAACACGACGGCGATAAACCGGCCGGTACCGGTGCTGCCAAAGGCAATGGGACGGCCGGATGAGTCGCTCACGTCGAACGTCGTGTTTTCATCGAAAAGTGCGAACTCGACCTCTTGGGGCGTCAGGCCATGTTCCACGATGTGGGCCGTATTGCTGCCCTCGTCCTGGGGTTCGTCCCAATCAATCAAGGCATCCCGCAAGTCCATGCCTTGCCTCCCGATCAGCTCTTGATTGTATCATAACACAATTTTATCATAACGCAATTGGAAGGACAATATTCGGATTTCGAGGTTCCAAGGCGGCCTACACCGTGTGCAGGGATTTGACGCGAGTGGAACCTTGCGAGCCACAAGATCGGTTCCAATAGGCATTTGCGGATGGCCCAACTCACGCCAAGGGTTTTTGGGTTTGACGCGAGTGGCGTCGAGTTGCTCGCGGGACGCGCGGTCCTGTTTTTCCCGGAGCGCTTCCATGGTTTTTACCTTTTGAGCGGCACAACGCGGCCGAATAGCGAAATCCGAAAGCGGCGATTGGTGGAGTTTTAGACCGTACTTTTCAGGCGATTTTGAGATAAATAATGTGGTGCAGATGACTTACGCCAAAACAATTTGCAACTTGTAGCCACTAAACCAAGGGACAATTTTTAACATAATGACTTTCTGCCAAGTATGTTGCGTCAAACTGCCCTCCGGGATGTAGCCCGAACCGATGCATTTACGAAAACAACACAAGCAGCTTACATTACACATGTTGCGTCAAAAAAAGCGGCAAAAAGGCGGAAAAGTACGGTTTAGATTTCGGATTTTTCGGATTTTGATATTTGAATTGGGTGCAACTGCTAATTCTACAAGCTGGTTAGTGCCGTAACTCCTTGCCA
>CAZFGM010000804.1:0-3209 GCA_964518515.1 uncultured Alcaligenaceae bacterium
TGACTGCCATTGTCAGGAACGGATGGAATACCACCGAGATACGGACAGTCCAAGGCGGCGCCACTTCCCGATTTTCTTTTGTTGTTAATTATGGAAAGTGCTTTCCCCCCAACAGAGACAATATCCATTTACAGCCAGCATTGCTAGCATTGTTCCAAGAGGTCCTCGGCGTTCGCTTCTATGAAATTGAGGACTATTATTGAATTATTCTTCTTCCTGTTTTTAGAATAAGGTTATGACCAAAATCCAGCCAAGTGCGTTTCCCTATCCCCCGACCCGGTTATATCAAGCCCCGGACATCCCGATGCGGGTAATTCGCCACTATGCCCGCGCAATCGGCGGACGGTTTCCATCCGCAGAAGATCATCCTGTTCGGCTCGTTCGCCTACGGCGTTCCGAGCGCCGACAGCGATGTGGACCTGTTGGTCATCATGCCGGCCCGGAGTCAGGGAAGTCAGGCCTATAAGATTCGCTTGGCTCTGGCGCCTCCCTTTCCCATGGATTTGATCGTTCGAACCCCGGATACCATGAAATGGCGACTGGAAGAGGGAGATTCGTTTTTGCGGGAGATCGTGTCGAAGGGCCAGGTACTTTATGAAAAAGCTGACGGCCGAGTGGGTGCGAAAAGCCGAAGAGGATTATCAGGTCGCCGTAAAAACGCATCGCGGCGGCGGTTCCTTTCCTAATGCGGTATGCTTCCACTGTGAACAGGCGGCGGAAAAGTACCTTATGGAAGAATGTGGACTGAAGGTGCCCAAATCGCACCAACTGGATACCTTGCACACGCTCCTTCTTCCTCATTATGCTCCGTTACCGTTTCGCCGCGGCCTGGTGTTCCTGACTCGTTTCGCTGTGGAAACGCGTTATCCCGGTGACCAGGCCAGCAAGCGCGAGGCACAAGCGGCCATCCGCTGGGCCGGCAAGGCCCGCGCGGCGGCGCGGTCGCTGCTTGGACTTCCGCGGGGAGCAGTTCGGCGACGGAAGAAATCGCCTTGAGGCGATCCCCAGGCGGAATTGGAAATGAGCGGCTTTTACGCTGTCCCCCCAAAACAAGCCGAAAAAAGACAATCATTCGTTTGGCGCCGCAAACCCCCAAGGCTCGAAGACTCGCCTTGGGGCTTGCGGGCGTGGTAAATGGTCATGGATCGAAGCCACCAAACCGAAAGCCGGTCCACCCTGGACCTGATCGTCAACGGCGAAGCGCCGTCCGCGCAATCCTTGCCGGCAGATTTCCCGCCGGACCTCCAGGCCCAGAGCGAGACGTCCATCCTGGTGGCGACCTCGCTGGCGCACTTCTTATGTCATCTGGCGGAGGTCATGTTTCCCTGCGTGCTGCTGGTCGTGCTGAAGGAATTCGAGCTGAAGCCCGACCAGGGCACTCTGCTGGCGCTGCTGGGTTATGTGCTCTTCGGGGCGGGGGCGCTGCCGGTGGGCGTGTGGGCGGATCGGTGGGACCCGGCCAAAATCCTGGGCCTATATTTTGGCCTGCTGGCACTCACCGCCGTCAGCGTGACCCTGGCCCCAAGTCCAGTCTGGTTATTCGTCACGCTGACCGGCCTTGGCCTGGCGATCAGTATTTACCATCCCATCGGCCTGGCGATGCTGTCGTTGGGGATGCGGCGGCGCAGCCGGGCCATGGGCATCAACGGCGTGGCGGGCAACCTGGGCATCGCCGGCGCGCCGCTGGTGGCCTGGTTCGCCCTGCGCATCCTGGGCGACTGGCGCTGGGGCTACGGCCTGATCGCTTTGTTCGCGGCCACATCGGCCGGCCTCATGCTCTGGGCCGTGGCGCGGGGGCATTGGATATTCCCCCGGTGTCGCCGCGATGTTTTTCAATCGCAGGTGCCGACGCCGCCGGCCGGTCGCCGGTATTTTCCCTTGATCCTTCTCCTTGTCGTGATGATGCTCGCGGGCTTGAATTATCGCTGCTTGATCACGGCGTTGCCCACCTATCTGACAGGAGAAACGGGGCCGGCCGGCCAACTCGCCAAGGCGGGCCTGGGGCTCACGTCGTTGGCGCTGTTGGCCGGCAGTATTGGGCAAATCCTGGGCGGCTTCTGGGGCGACCGGTTCGGCGCCCGGCGCATCTATTTCTGCATGATCGGCGCGCTGCTGCCGCTGGCCGCAATCCTCAGTCTGCTGGAAGGCAATGTCCTGGCGGTTCTGGTGGCGGCCTTGGTGGCGGTGACCCTGTTCGCCCAGCAGCCGGTGGAAAACACCCTGCTGGCCGAAAGCACGTCGGCGGCGCGGCGAAGCATCTCCTACGGCTGGAAATTCGCCCTGACCTTCGGCGTCGGCGCCCTGGGCGCCCAGGTGGCCGGCATCATCTGGGGGGAAACCGCCTCGCTCGCCGGCGTCTTTCTCCTCATTTCCGTCACGGCGGGGGTCATGCTGGCAATCCTGGCAATCCAACGAATTTATGGGCAGAAAGCGAACTTTGCCGCGGGAAGCATCTCTGCTTAGAAAAACGGATTTGTCAGGTCTTTTTCTCCCCGCCGGCGGCCCCAGAACGAACCGGGTTTGACCTCCCCGCGGGCACCCCTCAAGATGGAGGAATCGCTTCGTCCATTTTGGGAGGAACAATAAATGCGACCCCTATTCATCCTGACCCTGCTCGCGCCATTCCTGGTTCTGGTGCCGCACGCGGCCGCCCAGCGGCAAAAAAAAGCGCCGGCCATCACCTGGGACCTCAAGCGGCTCGATGAAGATCCCGTCCGCCTCATCAAGGCCGTCCACGGCTTGGCCGGCGGCCGAACCGCCTTTGTCGTCGAATTAACGCGGACCGTGAATAAACCTTCCGAAGTTCTAGAATGGGAGCGGGGCGACCCCTTTGTGTTTCGCTTCCTGGATGAGGACGAGGTGGTCCTGAAAACCGTCCGCCCCCAGCTGGACGGCGAACTGGTGCGGGAAAAAGGCCGGCGCTTCCGCCTGGTCGTGTCCCTTCCGGAAGAGCGAATCCTGGCCCGGACAAAAAAGGTTTTGGTCGAATGATCCGGGCAGGGTTCCGGAAGAAGCGTAGGCTCTTCGGGCCGTTTTTGCGACAAAAAGTTGTCCGCAAACTGATATTCAAAAATTGCCAATTGCCAATTGCCAATTGCCAATTACCAATTGCCAATTGGACAACCTGGTGCCATGGAAAAACCTGGTTGAATCACAGCAATTCCCGGCCTCTTGAGTAGAAATCGCTCTGATCCTCTTTTTGTACCCAA
>CAZFGM010000805.1:0-3202 GCA_964518515.1 uncultured Alcaligenaceae bacterium
AAACCTGCGCCTCTTTCCGTTCCGGCCGAATCGCCGCCATCTCCGGTCCAGGATGCTTCCTGCGGGAACTGGGGCACGGCCGTCGCTTTTGCCCGCAATCCGCTCGAAGCGGCCCAGCGGGCCAAGCAGGAAAAGAAATTGACCTTCCTGATCCACGTTTCCGGCAACTTTGAAGACCCGCGGTTTACCTGAAACAACGCCCAGGCGCTCCGGGTGAGCGCCTTGGCCCAGGAAAAGGTCGGTCAATACCTCAACCGCCATTTCGTGTCGGCCTTCCAGAAAGTCGCCACCTTCCGCATTGCCGGCGGCCAGAAACAGGGCGGCAACGTGGCCAGTTATTTCTGCACCCCCGAAGGCCACGTGCTGCACGCCGTCGCCGGACCGGTGACGGGCGATACCCTGTTGCGTGAAGCAAGCTGGGTGGTCGAGACCTACAACCTGGCCATGCTGGAACGGCATCAAAACCTCGTTCACTTGAAAGCGTTCTTCAAGAAGGCCCACCTGGACCGGTTGCGCCAGGAACACGGCTTTCAGGTGCATAACTGCCGGGTTCCGGCCGTGGTGACGCCGGCGATGCTGGCGAGCTTTCTCGAGCAGCACAAAAACCGCGGCCTGGGCAACCAGGGCAAGGTTCACCTGCTCCTGGCCGCCGTGCCCTTGCCGGGCATTGACCAGGTCTACCGGGCCGTGTTTGAAAAAATCCTCAACGAGAAGATTTCGACCAACCCGGTGGGCGTGCCGGCGGATCAAAACACGTCGGGCTTACGCCGCTTACGCCTCGACGCTCGCCTGTCGCAGCAGTCCGGAGATACTATTACCGTCCAAATTGAACCGATAGATTTCTCAACAGGAGGAAATGGCCAATCCGTTCCTTCGTGGAAAAACTTACCGCCAGGGGAATACGAAACCTCGCCGGGGAAGTTCCTTCTGATCCGCAGCCAGGACGAGAAGGAAAAATGGGGGGCCGATGCCCTGGCTCGCGGAGTGCGGGTGGAAAAATACGGCAATTATGTCCATGCCAAGGCTTGTTACTACAACGCCCTGGCCATGTACCCCAATACGACGACGGCGACCCAGGCCCGCGCCGCTCTGGACCGGTTGGAAACCGAGGAAGCAAGGGAAACTTTGCTCGCCCTGGGCCGCAAGCGCTTCGGCCAGCCGGCGGAAGGGACCGTGGCCGCCGTCCGGGCCATTAGCGACTACGACCATTTGCAATTCTTGATCCACCGTTTGCCGCAAGTTTCCCTCTGGGGCGACTTGCTGACCCCGCCGACCGTGGCCGAACACCTGCAACGGGTTGCCCGATAAGCATTAGCCCGATGCTACTCCTCTATACTCTGCGTTCCTCCGCGTCCTCTGCGGTGAATTTCGTTGAGGGGGAAAACTCACCGCAGAGGAAGCAGAGGTACGCAGAGGAATAATAGCCCGTTCGCCATCTAGAAGGTCGGCATCGCACACGCGAGGAATGTGAGTTTCGGTTACAAGATTTCCTGGTTGCTTGCCATCTTCCGGGGTGGGATAATCCTACCCACGCTATCCCAATTGCAACCGCGAGGTTCCCATGCCGGCCTACACCCAATGCCCCAAATGCCACAAGTCCGGCAAGATTCCGCTGAATTATGTCGGCTTGCCGGTGCGCTGCCCGGAGTGCCAGGCCAAGTTCAAGGCCAAGGCCTCCACGATCCTGGAATATCCCAAGGCCGAGCCGTTCACGCCGCCGCCGTCGGATTTTGCCCTGGCGGAAGAAGACGGCACGCCGGTGGACGGCGGCGACCTGCATGTGCCGGTCAAGCGCCTGGGCCGGGATATTCCTGAGCATATCGGCCGGTTTCAAATCCGCGCCTGGGTTGGCGGAGGCGCTTTCGGCGACGTTTACCGCGCCTTCGATCCGGTGCTGGAACGCGAGGTGGCTCTGAAAGTCCTGCACCAGCCAAAGCGCGTGGAACAGTTCCTGCGCGAGGACAAGGCCGCCGCCCGCCTGCGCCATCCCAACATTGTCCCGGTTTTTGATTCCGGCCAGGACGGCGAGCTGTACTACATCGCCACGGCGTACATTGAAGGGCGTACCCTGGCGAACGTGTTGGCCGACAAGCCGCCGGATTTCCGGCGGACGGCGGACCTCGTGCGGGCCCTGGCCGAAGCCCTGGCCTACGCCCACGATCAGGCCATCCTGCACCGCGACGTCAAGCCGGCCAACATCATGGTGGATGAACAGGGCCAGCCGCTGTTGGTGGATTTCGGCCTGGCCGCCCGCCTGGAGCAACCCCTGAGTGGCGAGCGGGCGGCGTCGGTTCCCGCGGTGAGTATGGACGACCAGGCGGCGGAATTTTTGCTTGCCGGCGAGCCGGGGGCGGCAGCCGCCGGTTTCGCCTCGCCGGGAGGTGAGGAACTTCCACCTGGCAAAAAGCCGCCGGCACCGGATGCGCAACATCCGCCGAAAAATGCCCCGCCGAAAGATTTCGGCATCAACCTCAGGCCGGATGACAAGGAACTGGGTTTGGGCAAAACGGGCGAACCTTCTGCCGATCCCAAACGGACGCCGAAAAAGACCATCGTGGGAACCCCGGGATACATGGCCCCCGAGCAGGCCGACGGGCAGGCCAAGGCGGCCAGCGACCAGTACAGCCTGGGCATGGTCTTGTATGAATTGTTGTGCGGGCAAACGGCGTTCAGCGGGCCGCCGCGGGTACTGTTGTTTCATGCCAAACACACGCCGCCGCCGTCGCCGCGGCAAGTGAACCCCCAAGTCCCGGAGGACCTGGCGGCCATCTGTTTGAAGACCCTGGCCAAAAAACCGGAAGAGCGCTACGCCAGTTGCCAGGAGTTGGCGGACGACTTGCGCCGCTGGCTGGAGGGGGAAGCGCCGCGGGCCCGGCCCTGGCCCCTCGGCGAGCGCCTGCGGCATTGGTGCCGGCGCAACCCCGCCCTGGCCGTGACCGGCGGCCTGGCCGCTTTGGCCCTGTTCATCGTGGCCATCCTGGGTTTCGCCCTGGCCCGGCAGAGAGCCGGCTTACTGAAGCAGGAAATGGTACATTCCAGCGACCTGAAAAAACTCAACCAGGAATTGGGAAAAGCGGGAGAAGAAATACAGAAGCAACTGCAAAAAGAACAAAAGCAGCGGGAAAAAGAAATTCGTGATAAATACTTGTAACCGTTCACCGCTTTTTTACGAGTTTGGGTGCGGGCTGGCCGGTGCGGTGAG
>CAZFGM010000806.1:0-3200 GCA_964518515.1 uncultured Alcaligenaceae bacterium
ACGAGGCGGCCGGCCACGGTGGCGCCGCCCTGCGCCTGGCGGACGATCCAGTAATAGCCAGGCCTTCTGGCCTTTGACCTCCGCCTCGACGCCGAACCATTCCAGAGAATTGGCGCCGCCCTGGATTTTTAGCGAAGCACTGCCAGTTTGGGCAGCACCTTGCGTAATTCGGCAACTCCCGCGTCCGTCACTTTGGTGTCGCGGAGGTTTAGTGACTGCAACTGCGTCAGCCTCGCCAACTCCTTTAGGCCTTTGTCCGTCACCTTAGTGCTGAGGAGGATAAGCGTCTGCAATTGTTTTAACTCCGCCAATTCCTTCATGCCCGCGTTCGTTACCTGAGTACCGCCAAGGTCCAAATAGTGCAATTGCTTCAGCCCCGCCATTTCCTTTAGGCCCGCGTCCGTTACCTTGGTGCCGAGAAGGTCCAGCGTCTGCAATTTCTTCAGCCCCGCTAGCTCCTTCAGGCCCGCGTCCGTCACCTTGGTGAAATCTAGGAGCAGCCTTTTCAAATCCTTAAACTCTGCCAAATCCTTCAGGCCCGCGTCCGTCACCTGGGTAGAGGCAAGGTCCAGCGACACTAACAGTTTAAACCCCACCAGCTTCTTCAGGCCCGCGTTCGTTACCTTGGTGCAGCTTAGGCCCAGCGACTGCAACTGCTTCAGTCCCGCTAGGAGTCTGTCCGAGAATTAAACCAATAATGCACAAAGACTTGTGGAATACATCTATAAAAGAGATATAAAATATGGCACTGAAAATATCCGTGTTTCGTGTTATTATACATAGTATTACAACTCCGTAAGTCCTTGCCACATAAGGCAGGATTTCTCGGACAGACTCCTAGCTAGTTCCTTCAGGCCCGCGTCCGTCACCTCGGTGCCGCCAAGGAATAACTTTTGCACCTGTTTCAACTCCGCCAGCTCCTTCAGTCCCGCGTCCGTTACCTTGGTACCAAAGAGGTCCAATAACTGCAGCTGCTTCATACCGGCAAGTTCCTTCAGCCCAGCGTCCGTCACCTGCGTGAAACCTAGTTTCAATCTTCGCAACTCCTTCAGCCCCGCCAGTTCCTTCAGGCCCGCGTCTGTAACCTTGGTATCGTTGAGGCATAGCGTCTGCAACTGCTTTAGCCCCACCAATTCCTTCAGGCCCGCGTCCGTCACCTTGGTGTAGGGGAGGTTCAGTGTCTGTAACTGTTTCAGGCCTGGCAATTCTTTAAGGCCCACGTCCGTTATTCCTATGTAGCCAAGGTCCAACCCAAAGGGTACAGCCGGGCCGGGAAGCGTTTTTAAGCCGTTCCGGAGGGTCCTCGCCGGCACCTGGAAACCCGGTACAGCGGTTTGGCCTTTCTCAAAACCCCAGGTGAACTCTACATAACCGTCCCCGGTCACCTTCAGCCAGCCGAACACCGCCCCAGCTTTTTCCCAGGCCGCGACCACCTTTAGATCGATGCCGCCGGTTTCAGCGGGTTGTGCCGCACTATTCTGGGTTGTCCCCAGCGCCACCGCCAGCAGTGCCGTGACCAGAAACGCCCGAGCGCCGTGGCATTTCGCTTTCATGTGCTCACCTCCACGAGGAAAAGACCGCTTAAGGCCGCACCAACTCGGCTTGGCCGAACCCGCGGTCCATGTTACACCCCAGGAAGTGATGGAGCAATAACTCGGCCAACCTATTCGTCACTTACCATTCACCAAGCCCTATTGTGGCGGCCTGGTGAACTGCATGCTCCGCACCAGGCGCTGCACGTCCCGCTGCAGCCCCGCCACGTCTCCCATCAGGCGTCCGGCCACGGTGGCCCCGCCCTGCGCCTGGCGGACGATCCAGTAATCCAGCCAGGCCTTTTGGCCTTTGACCTCGGCCTCCAGGCCGAACCATTCCAGGGAGTTGGCGCCGCCCTGGATTTGCCGGGGATTTTCCTGGCGGCCGAGGGTGGCTTTCTGCTGGGCCAGCCAGTTGCGGACCTCCTGCATGAATTGGGCGCCCGTGGGAACCTTGGCGGGAGCCTCCAGGGTGAGAAGCACGCCGCTGCCGCGCGGCTCGTCCAGGGTGATCTGCCGGCCATTGACGCCGGCAATCCGCCAGCGGCGCGGATAGAGGAATTTCACGCCCTGCTCGGCGTTGTCGTACAGGAGCTGGGTGTTGTCGTCGTTGGGTTCCAGGACCAGGCCGCGCAGGCCGGCGTCGGCGATCTCGCGGGCGGCCACGTGCGGTTGCCGGGTCAGGACGAAATGGCCTTCTACCTTGCCCAGTTCTTTGCCCTCCCGATCCAGCAGGTAATGGGTACCCTTGAGGGAAAGATACGACAGGTGATTCGATTCCAGGTCGAACAGGAAAAAGCCGTCCAGGTGATGCTGTCCGGGACCGTCTTCGCCCAGGCCGCGAACGGCGCCGCGCAGTGCGATGCGGGCATGTTTGCGCTTGGCCAACTCGGTAAAGGAGTCGAAGGTGCAGGTCAGGCTGCCCTGGTCGATTTTTTCCAGGTCAGTCATTTCTTGCAGGGCCGCGGACGAGGCTGGCCAGCGGTCGCCGGGCCGCACCGGGCCCGCGGGCAACAGCCCGGTCAGGGCGGGCGTGAAGACGTCGGTCCGCACCAGGTCGATTTCGCCCCACGTCAAGGGACCGTCGGGAGAGAAGGGTATTTCAAGCTGGTTGTGCCGCAAGAGGACCATGCGTTTGATTTCCGGGCGCAGCTGATATTGCTGGGTTTGACCGCCGATTTTGCGCTGGAATTCGATGCGCTGGAACAGGCGAATGGCTTTGTGCACGCGCTGTTCTTTATCCAGAGCGAGAATGCGTTCGTCGTAATCGATGGCGCTTTTGCCGGCGATTTCGAGGGTCCGCGGCCCTGGCTTGCCTTTCTCCGCCGGCAGGTTCAGCTTGCCGGCCAGGTCCACGCGACTGGAAACCCGGTATTGATAGCCGGCGGAAAAGACTTCCTGCAACCGGACCGGATCATTGGCCCGCGCAGAAGAAGAAAGAAAAAGGAAACAGCAAAGAGCGGCAAAAAAAAGCGATGGTTTCACAGCCTCATCTCCGGTTCCAGGTCCGTTCCGAACAAGTAGTCGCCTCTTCGATTGTACCCGCCTTGGCAACCAGACAGGGGGCGCAAGAAGCGGAAAACCATTGGTTTTTCCAGATAACCGGAAAGAAGTTCGGTCTTTAAGAAAAAAACAGGGTTTCCCGCGAAATTTGGCTTCAGGAATGGG
>CAZFGM010000807.1:0-3193 GCA_964518515.1 uncultured Alcaligenaceae bacterium
GGAGAGGAAAGTTGCGTCCGGTAAAATTATCCTGAAAAGACCGGGGCCGGATGGACATTTGCCGGGACGGTCCAGCGATTGGCGGCGGGGGCACCGGCAGCACCGGCACGATTTGCCCCTGGGCCGGAACCACGCCGGCATTCCCGGGCAGGCCGAACGCCGGCACGACTTGCGGCGAAGTTTCCGAAGTTTGCCAGCTCATTTGCTGCACACCGCCCGGCGGGGGTGGAGCGGCTGGAGGTGGAGGCGGCAGTACGGGTGCCGGAACGACCGGGCCGGGCATTCCCGGGGGCGCTGGCGCGAAACCGGGAAAATTCGAGGGCAAAGGGAACGGACCTAACAACGAAGACGGCGGTTGTAGCGTCGGCGGCGTTGGCAAAGGCGGCGCCGGCGGGAAAATCCCCAGACCCGGCGGTGGAACCGGCGCGGGCACATTGGCGCTCGGAGACGGAACGGCCGCGCCCGCCGGTGTCACCCCGGACTGGCCAGCCACCGGAGGCTTGAGCGCCTGGCGGACATTCAGGCCCCGCAAATACAACGGCTCCTGCGGCCGCGCCTGCTGCGACAGCTGGCTGCCATAGCTCTTGATGCGCAGCTCGCCGCGCGTCGCCAGCTCGAACCAGCCCCGCGAGCCCAGCTGCCGCTGCGCTTTTTCCGTAAGGATCACCGGCCCTTCGGTGAAAATCTCCAGGTAGGATATGCCGGTCCGCCCAATGCGCTCCTCATCCACCCAGACCACGCCTTCGCTGCACATGATATTGGTTAAACCCTGCTCGATGCGTGCCCGGCCCTTGAAGAGGAAAACGCGCAGGTTGCCGTCGGACCAGGTGGCGATGTTGTCGGCAAACAGCAAAATCGGTTTCGCCTCGCCGGCAACGACGAAGGACTTTCGCAAGAATTTCGCGGCATCTTGCGTCGGGCTTGCCGCCGGCCAGAAACCCAAGCAAACCAGCGCCAGGGTTGCGAGCAACCCCAAGCCCAATCGGTATTTGCCTGTCGTGGCAATCACGGCGTCTCCGCCTGCATCCCCGGCAAGAAGGACCGGCCCTTCCTTGGCTGGGGGATCGACCTTGCGCCCGCCGGTGGACCGGGTCGCGAAAGGAAGAGTTGAACACTGCGAGCGGCGGAGTATAGAAACCGCCGCCGCCGTGTCAAGCCCGACTCCGGGCCGCCGCCGGGCTCGGGTGCACGAAATGGTTTGCAGGAGTATGGTTAGAAACCACGAAAGACACGAAAAACCCGAAAAAAAAAACAGGCCAATCAAACGCTCTTGCGTGTCTTTCGTGTCTTGGTTCAAAAATTGGCTAACCGTGTCGTGTACCAGCAGGCCTCGCGCTTCCGTTTTTAGGGGGGGGACGGGCAATCGCGGAAACGATAATAAGGCCAATAAGGCCGACTCGTATTGACAGGCCTTCCCCATCCGGGGAAACTGGATAAACCGAGGCGTTTGGCCTCGCGGCCTCTTCTCTGTTCCGGCCTCGCTGATCGACCTCGCGGTTGGGCAGCGAGGTTTTTCTTTGGTAGGTCCCGTCTGCCGGGCGGAACCTGAAGCGCCGTTTGAGAAGGTCCACTTGCCAAGCGGCACCTTCTTTCAATGGAAAATAATCCTTGTCCCATCATGGTTTCCCTCATTTTCGATCTCCAGGGCCACCGCGGGGCGCGCGGGCAGAAACCGGAAAATACCCTGCCCTCCTTCGAAGCCGCCTTGGACGCCGGCGCGACCACCATCGAAACCGACTTGCACCTGACCCGCGACGGCGTGCCCGTGCTCATCCATGATTCGGTGCTCAACGACAAGACTTATCGCCTGCGCCCGGAAAGCACGCCTCCGGACACCGATAGTCGGTCGGTGGTCGCCGAGCTTACCCTGGCTCAACTGCGCAGGTATCGCGCCGATGGCAATCCCGATCCCGCCCGCTTTCCCGACCAGGAGGCCAGCGTTCCTCCCGTGACGCAATTATTTGCCGAGCGCCACGGCCTCGATCCCTACGCGATACCCACTCTGGCGAACTTGTTCGCTTTCGCGGCGGCGTATGCCGGAGAGCTGGGCCAAGCGGCCGGCAACTCGTCGGGGCAGCAGGCTCGCGCCCGCCGCGTTCGCTTCGACCTGGAACTGAAACGCATTCCGTATTTGCCGGAAGCCATCGGCGACGATTACACCGGCGCCGCTCCGGATTTGCTGGAAAAATATGTCGTGGAAATCGTCCGCCAAGCCGGCGTGCTCGACCGCACCATCGTTCGCAGCTTCGATCACCGCAGCCTGGCGTTCGTCCGAAGGCTGGAACCTGTGACCACCGCAATTCTCGTGGCGGACACGGCTCCGCTGCATCCCGGCAAATGGGCGCACGCAGTCGGCGCCGAAATCTATTGCCCCCGTTATTGGTTTGTCGATCCGGACTTGATCCGCCGCGCTCACGCCGACGGCGTGCGCGTCGTCCCGTGGACCGTCAATGATCGTGCCGATTGGGATAAGCTCATTGCCTGGGGCGTGGATGGCCTGACCACCGATTATCCGCTGCGCCTGGCGGAATATTTGACCAGCCGGGGCATCCCGTTTTGAAGAAGGGAGTTTTGCTTGCCGTTTAGCGCTCGCCGAAACCCGGCAAAAAAAGAAGCCGCCTCTCGGTATAATGAAGACATGACCGCGCGCCGCGCCACTTCCGTTGCTCCCGCGGGCCTGGAGGATCTTGCGCGCTTGCTGGAAACTGCCGAGGGCTTCGCCCCAGTTCTCGAAGCTCTGGGCCACGGCCGGGCGGCCACGGTGGACGGCGCCTGGAACTCGTCCGCCGCCCTGGTCGCCGCCACTTTGGCCCGCCATGTCCCGCAGACTCTGCTCGTCGTCCTCGCCCATCCCCGCGACGTCGATTTCTGGGAAGAGGATCTGGCGAGTTTCACCGGTCGCGCCCCGGTAGTTTTCCCCGCCTGGGATAATCTGCCAACCCGCGAACCCCCCCTGCCCCCCCTTTGTAAGGGGGGGAGGGGGGGGGTGCTGGATGAAGTCGCCGGCCAGCGCCTGCGCGTGCTGAAACAGCTCGACACCGACCCGGCCCCTTGCCTGGTGGTTACGACCTTGCAGGCCCTGCTGCAACCCGTTCCCGATCACAAGCAACTGGCCCGCCAGCGCCGCCGCTTGGCCGTGGGCGAACAGGCCGATCTTGAGGAACTTACCACCTGGCTCGTCGAGCACGGCTTT
>CAZFGM010000808.1:0-3187 GCA_964518515.1 uncultured Alcaligenaceae bacterium
TTTGCCACCGTGGCCGCCGCCGGCGGCGACGGCACCGTGCACGAGGTCGCCAACGGCATCCTTCTTGCCGGCCGGCCGGAAACCCGCTTCGCCGTTTTCCCCATCGGCTCGGCCAACGATTACGCCCACAGCCTCCAACACGCCGTGGCGGCCGGCTCCTCCTCCCTGTGGGCCGTGGACGTCGGCGTGGTCCGCGCGCCGGGAGGGCGCGAAAAATATTTCGTGTGCTGCCTGGGCCTGGGCCTCAATGGCGCCGTCACGCTGGAATCGCGCCGCATCCGCCGGCTCCAGGGCCTGTTCCTGTACGGCCTGGCCACCCTCCGCGCCCTGTGGTATCACTACGGCTGCCGGCCCATGGAAATCGCCCTCGACGACCAGCCGGCCCAGGCCGTGCCGACGTTGATGCTCAGCGTCATGCTCGGCCGCCGCGAAGGCGGTTTTGTCATGGCCCCCGACGCCCGCCTCGACGACGGCTGGTTTGACTACGTTCAGTGTGGCCAGCTGTCGCGCTGGGAAGTGCTGCGCTTCTTGCCGCGCCTGGCCCTGACCGGTCCGCCGACCGATCACCCCCAGGTCCACCTCGGCCGCTGCCGCTGCCTCCGCCTGCGCTCGGAAGTTCCCCTCATCGTCCACGTGGACGGCGAGTTCTTCTGTCAACCCGAAGATCGGGTGCGCGAGCTGGAAATTCAGTTGTTGCCGGCCGCTCTGCAAGTAACCGGGGTCCGTTGTCCGTAATCCGTTGCTGAAGTCCTTTGGCCTTTGTACAACGGACATAGGACTACGCCCTCACAAACCCGGTTTCTCCAAGAAACCGGGTTTGTGGGGCCGGCCTCCAGAATCGCCAGGGGCAACGGAAATGCCTTACCTGATCGGCATCGACGAGGCCGGCTACGGCCCGAACCTGGGGCCGTTCGTCATGACGGCGGTGGTTTGCCGGGTAGGGCCGGACCTGGCCGTCGCCAACCTCTGGAAAACTCTGCACACCGCCGTTCGGCGGCAGCACGATTCTCACGACGACCGCATCCTCATCGACGATTCCAAGCGGGTTTATTCGAGCGCCCGCGGAATCGAGGATCTGGAACATGGCGTGCTGGGCACGGTCGGGCTTCTCCCGGCCCCAGGGGCCGGGCGTGGGGGACAGAATATATCCGCCTTGCCTTTGGCCACATTTCTTGAGGGATTAAGTCGCACGGGGCCGGAGGAACTACGGGCCGAACCCTGGTACACCGGGGACACCCACTTACCGGTTGCCTGTGATGCGGAGCGGGTTCGCATTGCGGCGGATAAATTCCACCACGCCTGCCGGGAAAAGGACATCACCTGGGAAAGCGCGGCCAGCGTGGTGGTGTGTCCGCGCCGCTTCAATGCCCTGATTGACCAGTGGGGGTCCAAAGGAGCGATCCTGGCCCTGAGCATGACGGAATTGATTCGCACCGTGTGCCAATCATTTCCCGGCGAGGATTCCCTGACCTTTTTCATCGACAAGCACGGCGGCCGCAATCAGTACAGCGCCATTTTGCAGCACGCCTTTGGCAAGCACCCGGTCATTGCCCGCGAGGAAGGCGCTCGCCGCAGCGTCTACCACGTTCTGGGAACGGACCGGGCGATCACGCTCACGTTTCAGCCGCGGGCCGATGCCGCCCATCTGGGCGTCGCCCTGGCGTCGATGGTCAGCAAATACCTGCGCGAAATTTTGATGGGGGAATTCAACCGCTTCTGGCGGCAACACCTGCCGGAGCTGAAACCCACCGCCGGCTATCCCACGGACGCCGGCCGCTTTCTGCAGGAAATTCAGACGGTCATGGAAAAGCTGGGAATCGACAAGAATCGGCTTTGGCGAAACCGCTGAGGACAGGGGTCAAACCACCCGCAGGTGCTGGCGTGGTTGTCTTCGTAGGTTCTACAATGTGGCCGGTTCTTTCTGATCTTCCAAAATTCCTTGCCGAAGTCGAAAGGAAAGGTGCAGGACGTAGGCCAACTCGCGAAGCAAGCTTTCCACATCCACCGCGGGTTGTTTCGTTCTGTGTTGCCAGCGTTGCCAGAGAGCTTTCGGCAGGTTGCCCGATTGTCTTGAACGACTCCCCATGATAGGTCTCCGTGAAGGTAGTGAGTGAAATCCTTACTCGGACTAAAAAAGCTACCGCAACAGGAATGCCAAACGGTGTTTTATTGTATGATTTAATATAAAGCTATTTGATAAAATAACTTACAACTCGATTAATAAAAAAATGGCTAAGGAAGTTATAGTGTACATTTGTAATTTATTCTTGCAGGTAGGAATTTGTACAATACAACCGCGGAAAAACCACTTGCGGCAGCTGGACGAAAAACCGCCTCGAGTTAATCCTTCCTTGCGAAACAATGGCGTTTTCTTGCCTTCTGAAGGGACCTCCCGATTTTTTTACCCTGCCGGCTTGACACGGTATGGAGATGATCCCTAGAATGTTATTGCCACAACACGGCAATCAAACAACAATTTGACCCGTGCCAAAGGCGTGTCCTCTGGATTCGCCGATTGTTTGATCTTTGACAATTCGGGAAGCACCTAAAAGCCAATGCGAGGATGTGCACGCCTATCGGCGCGACACATTCTCGCCGACTCTCCCTTCTGCGGAAGGGAAGTCAACGAGATTCTTTTTGAGTCGTGCCGAGAAGGCGACCTCAAACTCGGATAGCGGTCAGCGGTCAGCTTTCAGCCGTCAGCTTTCGGGCCGGCGACCCGGTTGGCCGAGGACCAAGGTTAGTTCATCGACCGTCAGTGGCCAGTAGTTTGCGGCTGTTTTGCTGACTGCTGAACGCTGACGGCTGAAAGCTAATTTTTTTGAAGGGTTTGATCCTGGCTCAGAACGAACGTTGGCGGCGTGGATTAGGCATGCAAGTCGAACGAATCCCGGTGGTGTAGTAATACATTGCGGGGGGAAGTGGCGCAAGGGGCAGTAATGCATGGGTAACCTACCTTGGGGATGGGCATAGCCGTTCTAACGAACGGGTAATTCCCAGCGATTCGGCGGGAGGGCATCCTTCTGCCGGGAAATGAGTTTCGCCTCGAGAGGGGCCCATGTCGTATTAGCTAGTTGGTGGGGTAACGGCCTACCAAGGCAAAGATGCGTAGCGGGTGTGAGAGCACGACCCGCGCCACTGGCACTGAGACACTGGCCAGACACCTACGGGTGGCTGCAGTCGAGGA
>CAZFGM010000809.1:0-3186 GCA_964518515.1 uncultured Alcaligenaceae bacterium
ATCGTCATCAGCGACCTGCTCGACCAGGAAGCCAGCATCGCCAACGGCTTGCAGCATTTTCGCCATAATAACCACGAGGTCATCGTGCTGCACGTGCTGGACAAGGCGGAGCTGACGTTCCCTTACGACCGACTGACAAGATTCAAGGACATGGAAGGGGCAGGCCGGCTGGTGGCCAACCCCAAGAGCCTGCGCAGCCGCTATCTGGCACGCCTTCACGCCTTTACCGAAGGGCTCAAGGCCGCCTGTTTCGAGCGCGGCATCAGTTATAACCTCGCCGACACCGAGCAGCCCTACGATGCGTTTCTCGCCGCCTACCTGGAGAAGAGAGCACGCCTGGGCTAATTTTTGATTTTTGATTTTTGATTTTTGATTTTTGATTTTCAACTAGAATCAAAGGGCAACAGTGGGATCGAAAACGATTTCTTGATTTTGATTTTTGAAATCAAAAATCAAAAATCAAAAATCAAAAATAAACATGACTTTCCTTCATCAACCCTGGCTCTGGCTCCTGCCCCTGGCAGCGATTCCGATCGTGCTGCATTTGCTGACGCTGCACCGGCTCAAGACGGTTGAGCTGAGCACCTTCCGCTTCCTGTTCGATAGTTACGTGCAGCAGCGGCGGCGGATGCAATTCCTGGAGGCGCTGCTGGCCATGCTTCGGGCCCTGTTTCTGGCGTTTCTGGTGCTGGTCATGTGCCGGCCTGTGGTGCGTCACTGGAGTTCCTTGTTTCAAGCCGGGTCCGGGCGCGAAGTGATCTTTTTCATGGATTGCTCGGCGAGCATGAACGCGCGCACTTCCGGCGTGACGGCGTTCGAGCGCGCCAGGTCGGCGGCCCTGGCCGTCGCCGAACGCCTCGATGCCAATGACCGGCTGACCCTGATTCGGGTGGCCTCCAAGCCGGAAGAAGCGTTCAGCCGCTTCAGCTCCGACGCCGCTGCCATCCGCGACAAGATCGAGTCGCTGCAAACCGTGCCGGAGCGGGCCAACATGTTCATGGCCCTGACGCAAACTTTCGGGCCGGAAGCGCCCAAACGGGTCAACCCGGTGGTCTACCTGTTCAGCGATTGTCAGGCCAGCGGCTGGCGGGAAGCGCGCCGCCAGGGCCTGGACCGGCTCCTACCCGAAGGCGCGCAGGTGGTCGTGGTCAACGTCGGCTCCAACGAGGCGTTTCCGAACTTGGCCGTGGTCGGCGATCCACCGGCCCGGGAACATGCGGTCATCGGTCTTCCGGTCCTCTTCAAGCCGCGGGTCGTGAACTATTCGCAGGAAACGGCGGACGTGGCGTTGACGGTATTTATCGACGAGAAAGAAATCGCCCGCACGACCCTTACGCTGAAGCCGGGAGAATCCGCCACGCGCACGGTGACCTATGTTCCGACCGAGCCGGGCAACCACCGCGGCCGCTTTGAGGTTTCAGGAAAAAAGGCACAAGACCAGTTTCCGGACGATGATCGTTACCTTTTTTCGCTGCCGGTCCGGCCACGGGCCAAGGTGCTCCTGGTCAATGGCAACCCCGCCGCCGACCCGTTCGAAAACGAATCATTGTATTTGCGGAGCGCTCTGAGCAGCTCCAGGGGTCAGGAGCCAGGAGTCAGCAGTCAGGAGCCGGGCGTCAAGGGCCAAGGCAAAGGCAAGCCCTCCACTCCCGAAATCTCGCCGCCGAGCTCGGAAAAGTCGGTCCGATCTTTCGAAACGGTGGATATCGCCGAAAAGCAACTCAGTCAGGAGGCCTTGAAGGACGCCAACGTGGTGATCCTGGCCAATTGCGGCGGGCTCGGGCCGCCGCAGTATGCCTGGCTGCGCGAGTTCGTCGCCGGCGGCGGCGGCCTCATCATTTTCCCGGGCGATCGGGTCAATCCGGACAAGTACAACAGCGAATTCCTCCAGGTCCCTGGCCCGCAAGGTGAGACCCTGACGGCGGCCCGGCTCGGACCGGCCCAAGGCGATCCGGACAAGGCCGACACCTTTGAGCGCTTGAGCGTCATTGATTTCTCCCATCCCGCGCTGGCGCTGTTTGACGATGCCGATGCCCGCTATTTCCGGGCGGTGCAGTTTTTCCGCCGTTTTCCTGTGACCTTGCCGGAAAAGAAAACCGAGAATACCTGGCCTCTGGCCAAGTTCTCGACAGGCGCCGCCGCCTTGGTCGAGAGCCGGTTTGGCGAAGGGAACGTCGTGCTGGCGGCGTTTCCGGCCAACGCCAAATGGACCAACCTACCCCTCAAGCCCGAGTTCGTGCCGTTGCTGTTGCGCCTGGTGACGCACATCGAGCACCGTTCCGAGTTGGAAGGACCTGCCTCCGTTCTGCCGGGTAACGTGGCGGAGATCAGCGCCTCCGCCCGCTGGGCCCCCGTGGCCGGCAAGATGATCGACCCGGCCGGGAATTCTCGAACCCTCGTCTTCGAACGCTCCGGTAGCCGATTCCTGTCTGCCTACGACGGCACCCGGGCCCGAGGATATTACACGGCCGAGATCAGAGGCGGAACAGCCGAACATCCCAAGCGCGGCGCCGTGGTCTTCGCCGTCAACCTGCCCCCCGATGAATCGGATTTCTCCACGCTCGGGGAAAGCCAACTGCGCGACTTGCTACCCGCCGCCCAGCTCACCTTCGTCGATGCCTCCGCCGAGGCCCAGCAACTCTATGGCACCCTCGGCAACGAGCAGGAAATCTGGCGGCCCCTGATCTGGATCCTGTTCGTCCTTATCGGCATCGAGTTCACCCTGGCCACCCTGGGCGGACAAAAGAAGCCGACCGAGGCGGAACCCAGCACGACCGACCACCTCAGCGACGTCCATCCCGGTAGCTCGTTCGGGCGCTTGCTTCCGTGGGGGCGGAAAGAGGCACGGAGTTGAGGCAAGAGGAAGCCTTGTCGCGGGAGTTGCGCATTTTGCGCTACCCGCCTGTTGACTAACGGGGTCACTTGCCCTCATAATATACCTCCAAGATAAGCTCTCTGGTTCCCTTGGCCTCCTGCAGATCCCCCCAAAGGAACGGCCGGGGAATTTGGCCCTGCCTCAACGTCCGCCCCCGATCGGATCACGACCGCCGTTGGTTTCGAGGAAAAAGCCATGGCAGCGAATGTGCCTCCGGACATGCCGGACATCAATATTCTCTTCCGGTTGCTGCGGAAGACTCGGTACCTGTTGCGGTCGAGCTGGGTCGCCACCGGCTTGTGCCAGACCGT
>CAZFGM010000810.1:0-3183 GCA_964518515.1 uncultured Alcaligenaceae bacterium
AGTCATGATGCGAAGGATCCGCGCAGCGTTTTGCGAGAATTTTCGAAACAATGGCAAGAGGTGTCAGGCTACATGCTTCGCGGCGAACAGCATCCTGACACCCGTATCGGTAATCCCGAAGACTGGCCAGAACTAGGGGACCTCCTCCATCGCAGAGCGCAACTTCTTCGTAGTTTTGCAGACAATAACGATCTGTGGTAATGGTAAGTTGCCCCCAAACCCCCCTATCCCTGGCACCTGACTCTGAACAAATACCTCTAATTTCACCGAGTCTGCGCGTGAAAACCAGTGCGATCTTTTTTCCTTTCGACCTGTTCGGCAGCGGCGGCGCCGGAGCGGGCGCGGAACTTTTGGCCGACGCCGTGCGGGAAATGCTCGCCGACAACCAGCGCGAACGCGTGCCGACACGGGCGCGGGCCTATGCCGGCAAGGTGCGCGTGCAGGAGTTCCGTTTCGAAACGACCGCCGCCTATGCCGGCTGGCGCGATCAGGGCCGCCAGGCCGTGCGAACCATCCTGGACCGCGGCGATTTCTTGCTCTGGGTCGCTGGCAACCATCTGGGCGTCCTGCCCGTGTATGATGAGCTTTCCGCCCGCAAAAACACCGTGGTGATCCAGTTCGACGCTCATCTCGACATTTACAACTTGACCGATTGTACGGCAGAGTTATCGCATGGCAACTATCTTTTGCACTGTGCCGGACCTTTGCCCGAGCTGATCAACCTGGGCCATCGCGAGTTGCTGCTCCGCCCCAAGTACGTCGCCAAGTATTTCCGCCGGACTTTCGCCGCCGCCGAACTGGCGGTGGATGCCCAGCCGGCCCTGGCTTTTGTCCGCCAGGCCTGCGCCCAGGCCGAGCACGTGTTTTTCGACCTGGATTGCGACGTGTTCGATCCGGCCTACTTTCCCGCCCTTGCCCAGCCGCTGCCGCTGGGCCTGAATCTCCCGCTCGTCCTGCGTTTTCTGGAAGCCGCCTGGTCCGGTAAGGTGCGCGGCCTGGCCCTGTCGGAATTCACCCCGGCCCGCGACATGCGCGATCAAAGCCTGAGCACGCTGGTGTGGTTGCTGGAATACCTCTTGTTGAAAAACCACGAGAAAAAATCCGAAATCCGAATCTCGAAATCCGAAACAAATTCGAAATCCCAATGAAGAAAAACCCCAAACAAACGGCAGAATTCGGATTTTGGATTGAATTTGTTTCGGATTTCGGATTTCGGATTTTGAATTTGTTTCGGATTTCGAGATTCGGATTTCGGATTTTCAGCCGAGTTATTTTGGGGCAGACAATTCCGCTTGTTTTTGTTATTTCCCTCACCGCGTCCGAAACCGCATCGGAACCGATGGAGGCAAAAACATGACCCGATTTCGCTGCTTGCTCGCGGGCCTTTTCCTTGTTCTTCCCGCCACGGCGGCCTGGGGCCAGAACCTTTCCCTGACCACCGTGGCCCTGGCCAATCCCCTGGGCCAGGAGGCTCCCGAATCCGCCCCGGCGCCCGCCGGCCCGCCGCCGACGTGCTTTGCCGAGATCCTGCACGTTACCCGCCCGGCCGAGACTTCCCCCCAGGGCTATATGCTAATGTGGCGCCTGATGTGGGACTGCGGTCTGTTTGACGAAGCCCAGCGCTGGGCCGCCGAGGCTGCCCAGCATTTTCCCAACTCGGTGGATGCCCAGCATGCCCTGGTCGTGTCCGAGATCGTCAATGCGGTCCAGTCCGTCCCGGTTCCTGCCCGGGTTGTGCTCCGTCCTTTTGGCATCCGCCTGGTTGATGGGGGAACGGTCAGCCCGGCGGCGGTTTGCCCCTTGGTTTCGCAATCCGATGGCCAGGTCGTCAAGGCGGCGGCCAAGGGACCGGGCGGCTGCGCGGTTGCCGGCCCGTGCCTCCAAGGCGGCATCGTTCAGTGCTGTGCCGTGAAACCGGCAGGCACCGCCCCGGCGGCCAAGAGGGGTTGTGCCAAGGATTGCGGCTGCCACAAGGCCACTGGCCCTTGCAGCGCCCGCGGAGGGTGTGCGGCCGATTGCAATTGCCAAAAATCCGCCTGCGGTTGCGGCGCCCGGTGCACGTGCGCCAAGGCGACGTGTGGTTGCGGCGCGAATTGCGCCTGTGGCCAGAAGTCCGCTTGTGCTTGTGGCCCCCGCTGCGCCTGTGCCAAGGCCGGCTGCGCTTGCGGCCCCGACTGCCCTTGCACTAAGCGAGTGAAACCGCGGCGGGCCGTGCGCATTCATCATCCGCCGCATTGGCCGCCGGCCATCATGCAAATGCGCGGCTTGTGGCCCCATCCGCCGCTGATGTCTCCCCCGGTCATGCAAATGCGCGGCTTCCCCATGCCGCCGCTGATGTTGCCGGCCCACGGACCCTGGATGGAGCCCATTGCCGCCCCGATGCATCCGCCGATGACGATGATGCCGCCGCGGCCCATGATGACCATGACGCCGCCGTACGCCCAGCCGGTTCCGCAGGGTCCGTTGGCGTGTCCGCCGCCATACGCGCAGCCGGTTCAGGCGTATCCGTATCCGTGTTCTTCGGCGCCACCGCCACCGGTTGACGTGGTTCACCGCATGCCGGGCTTCCCGATGCCCCCGAAACCGCCGCTGTCGTCCGACGTGCAAAGCTTTGAAGCCGCCATGCGGCGGCACATTCAGAGCCAGTGCCCGGTTCTGCACCACGACATGACCGCATCCCCGGTTTCCCAGGCGCGAACCCCGGGCGACCGGACCATCCGCATCACACCTGGGGACCAGGGCATGCGCGTGACCGGCCCCAACTTCGAGGCCACCTGTGACGGCCTGACCATGCACGACGCTCACAACCGCATCCTGCTGGAAGGCCACGTGCGCATCGATATCCGCCGCGATCATCACCCGGCCCGCATCGAGGCGAGCCGGGTGCTGGTGGACCTGGCCAACGGCACGTTCGAAGTAAACCCGCCGGCGCAGGTCCCCATGCCGCGGCGAATGGTGCCGTCGGCCCCGGTGAGCCGGCCGACTTTTACCCCGGCCAGGCCGCAACAAGTCGAACCGTCCAGAAAAAACTCCTGGTCCACCGATGCGAATGGAAGCTGGATCGAATTTCGATGGAAGATATCCTGATCCAGAAAATCATCTTCGTTGATCTTTTAGAGGCCCGGTGGCAATCGTTTCGCTCGACCGACCAAACTCGCTCTCAGCTTCAGCAAGCAGGCTTTC
>CAZFGM010000811.1:0-3173 GCA_964518515.1 uncultured Alcaligenaceae bacterium
GGCCCAGGGAAAAAATGGCTGGCGCGATTACCCGATCTGCGCGGCGCATTGCCGGGTCGAAGAATGTTCGGCCTGCCCCTTGGTAAAGGTGTGCGTGACGGGGCGGGGGACTTATACTTCGCCACGTCCGAATTGAGACATGTTTGGCGAGCCGAGCCGCGTATGCGGCCGAGTTTCCGTCGCGGCGTAACCCGGCTCCTTACGGAGCTCGGCTCGCCAGGTATTCGCCGCCCCCAGAATAATGGTCGCCATTCAAGCGGCGCGCTGCAGGACCGGCAGGCCGCACGCTCTTTCCAGCAGGGCGGCGGGAGATTCTTCCGGGAATAGCAGAGTTTGTGGCGCCACGAAATAGGATTGGTCCAGTTCACAGCGGCCGCGCAGGTCGGCGTGGCTCAATGTGTCGGAGAACAATAGCCAGGCCGAGGCGGGCGGGAAACTCCAGAAGCGTTTGCGGCCGCGCTCCTGAAAGCCATCGCAGCCTTTGAGGAAATCGTGGAAGCGCAGCATGAACCAATCGTAGGCCGTGCGCCGCCGCCGGCCCGGATGGAACAGCCCGAGCAGCTTCCTTCCCAGCCGTCGCGCCCAGTTTCCCGGCGCTCTAATGGGTAAGCCTGCCTCCTGGCCGAATCGATCCAGCAAGGACTTGAATGTATCAGAAGTGGCCCACACCCGCGGATCGGTCGGATGGAGATTCACGTACAGTCGCAAAATGCGATAGCCTTGCGTGGGCCGCGAGGGAAAGGCATCCACGTGCAGCAAATCATTGCGGGCTTTGAAACGCAACCGGCGCGTGGCTTCCTCTTCGGGGCGAAAACTGACGCGATCCAGCCGCCAGGCGTGGGCGTACCTGGGCAGAACGTCCGCCAGCCAGCCCGTGGCGCTGGCGGAAAAACCGGTCAAAATGTTCTTTAGTCGGCCGCTGGCCTTGGGATCGGAAAAACCCGTTACCTTGCCGGTGGTCGGAGCGAAGCTGATGTTTTTATGAATCGAACTCGAAAGGTGCTGGCCACAAAGAAAAATACGGTCGTCACCCTCGGGCAGAAGAAAGGGGCAGGCGGGGAAGTGCGCGAGCTCGCCCCGTTCGAGGCGTTCGGCCAGAGAAAAAGAATTGAAATCTGGGCTCATGTGTCAATTTCAAAGGAGCCCGCAGCGCCAGCAAGGGTTTTTACCTCTACCCTTGCTGGCGCGGCGGGCTCAGAAGGAGGCACAGGGGTGCCGTTCAGTGGCGGCTGGCCGTTGGTTTCCGGCTCGGGCAGAGAGATTGGCGCCCGCGACAGACGCAGCACGAAGCGGGTGAGGCCGTCGGCATGGCCGGCGAAGCGGACGTCGCCGTCGTTGTGGCGGGCCAGCCGCCAGGCGGTGGCTAAACCGAGGCCGAGGCCGCGGCCGGCACTGCGGCCGGAATAAAACGGGTCGAACATGTGTTCCTGCACCCCCGGCGGCGGGCCGGGGCCGTTGTCCTCGACCACCACTTCCACATCCGCCGCGCTAGCGGCGTGCACCCGGATGCCGGCCCAACCTTCCGCGGGGGCGGCCTCGATGGCGTTGCGAAAAAGCCCGTGCAGGATGGTACGCGCCTGGCCGGGGTCCGCCAGCACCGCGAGGCCCGGCGGCGGCTCGGGACAAACCAGGCCCACCTGCTGGGCACCGGCCAGATCCCCAAGCGATTCGGTCACCGCGCGGATCAATCCACCTAACTCCACTGCTTGCTGGTGCGCCGGTCCCGGCCGGGCGAATTGCATCAGCCCGATCAGGATCTGGTGAATCCGCTGGGCCTGGTTGACAATGACGTGCAGCGCTTTGCGCCGCTCGGGGTCTGTTTCGTGACTGAGCAGGTATTGCGCCTGACCGGAGATAACGGCGAGCGGATTATTGATTTCATGGCCCGCGCCGGCGGCCAGCTCGGCCAGGGACAATAGCTTGTGCGCTTGCAGGCGCTCTTTCTCGCCGGCGCAATGGTCCTCCAGGGCGCTCTGCAACCGATCGACGTCCTGTTGCAAGCGCTCGACCAAAGGCCGGTCGCTGTGCCGGCGCTGGCTCATGGCCAGGCGCAATAAATCGGGCAGAAGATCCTGGTCCGGGGCGGGGGCCACTGGTTGGTTGGCGGATTCGGCTTGTTGCCAAACCTCGTGGAGGGTTTCCCGATTTAAGCCGAGCGCTTCATTCAATTCGGCAGGCGTAGCTCCGATCGGCAAGTCTACACCCCTGCCCCGCTCGTTCACCAGGCCCACCGCCAGTTGCACGCCTTGAAACAGCAGCGGATCGGCGCCGAGGGTCTGGGCGATGGCCGCCGGCAGGCCGAGATGTCCGACAATGGCGGCCAGCCAGGGCGGCACCTGCCAGCGCCGCGCCAGCCGCCGTGCGATGGCGGTATGATCAAAGCCCCAGCACTGCTGCTGCGCCTCGGTCGGATTGCCCTCAAAGCGCGGGTGTTCCCGGCAACGCGCGACGTGCTCCGGCGCGACGGCGGCGATGGCCAACCAGCCCAGCGGCGCCAACAGCCCGCCGACCCACGCCAGGTCCGGATCGCAACCCTCCAGGCGCGCCGCCACACTTTGCGCGACGCGGGCCTGAAGCAACATCGTTTGTTGCAGCGAAGTTAAAAAGGGAGATGACCAAGCAATGCAGCCGGGCCCGGAATAAAGGTCCAGGGCCATTTCCAGAAGGTTCGGTTTGGCGATGAGTTCCGCAAGATTGGTGGCCGAAACGGCAGCCGGTGCGTGGCGCAGCAAAAGCAACACCGCACCTGGATCGCAGCGCACCTGGTCCCAGGCTTCGCGCACCGGTTCGCGGCTCAGGGCGACCAGCGAGGCGGCGCAAGGAGCCAGCCAGGGCAAATCGACGGCGGCTTCGCCCACGAGCGGAGCTTTCACGGCCAACGCTCCTTCACGAGAGGGAAGCGCAGAGGGTGGAGCGCGGAGCGCTCATTGCCGCGCTCCGCGCTGTACGGTCCACTCTCCACGCTTCATGGGCTAGGCCGTGGTTTTTTCCAGCGATTCGATGTCCATCATGACGCACATGCGGTCGATGAGGTCTTCAATTTCGAAGGGCTTGTGCAGGAAGTCGTCGGCGCCGGCGAGCTTGAGCTCCTGAATCTTGTCGTCCTCGACCATGCCGCTGATACACAGGATGCGGACGTCTTCCATGGACGGGTCGGCGCGGACGCGATGACA
>CAZFGM010000812.1:0-3168 GCA_964518515.1 uncultured Alcaligenaceae bacterium
GCCGTAAGTCCTTGAACGGCAAGAAAGGGGTCAGCAAAGCGTGTCCTGCACTCTCCGCGGTGGCAGTTACCGTGAACAGGTCGCTGAGTGCGCCGTTATCCAGCCGCATCTCCAGGTTGCCCGCCGGGCCTTGGGTGTAATTTCCGTTAAAGCTCACGGGCGTGAACCCGCTCAACCCAAACCAGTTGTGGACGGTGCTCACTGCGGGCCAAATTATTGGGGATTTCACAACTGTCATCTTCCCGCCCGACGGGAACCCCGCCTGGCAAGAGGCTGGAGGGATTGTGCAAAATTAAGAATAGGACCCATTTTCCAATAGGAGAGATGCTCATGCTTAACTACGGCATGTACGCGCTTCTCCGGGACCTTTTAGCGAATCGAACCTGCGCGAAAAACAGAGGTCCATCGTCCTTCCCTCGTGCGAGCGGACCCTTTCTCGCCTTCGTAGCGGCAGGGGCCGGCTTTTTGTACTTCTGCCTCATAAACAACTTGGGGGCGGGGACTGGGGATAGGGCCCCTGAGGTGGTGGTTCGCGCGGTGCCCGGTGCAGTCGATTGGTTCGGTTCCCTAAGCCCCAAAACTCAGAAGAAGGTCAACGAGGCGATAGATCGGGGTCTCGGTTATTTGCGGCGCACCCAGGTTGATGAAGGGTGGTTTAAACCCCTGTCGGGTTCCACCGCAGGTGGCAAGGTGGGTAACGCCGCCCTTCCGGGGTTGGCGCTATTGGAGTGCGCGGTGTCCACGGATGACCCCGTCATACAGAAGGCTGCTCGTTTAGTCCGCCAAGAAGCCCCGAAGTTGACTCAAACCTACGGGATCTCCCTTTCTCTCCTTTTCCTCGTTCGCCTCCGCGATCCCGGCGATGACAAGCTTATTCGGTCGCTGGCACTGCGGCTTGCTGGTAGTCAAAATGACTTCGGTGGCTGGACGTACAAGTGCCGCCTCCTGGAAGCTGCCGATGAGCAAAAGCTTCTCGATGAACTGCATCGGGAGAAGTTAGAGAAAAACCCCAAGCCGCTCACAAGCTTTCAAGCCCCAGGACCAGAGCAATTGAAGAACCTCCGCAGCCACAACAGTGGAGATAACTCCAATACCCAGTTCGCGATTTTGGCGCTCTGGGTCGCTCGGCGCCATGATCTCCCCCTCGAACCAATATTCCGTCGCATCGAGGAGCGCTTTCGTTTCGGGCAATTGCCGGGAGGCTGGGGCTACCACGTTATAGGGCCACCTTATGGGTCAATGACTTGCGTGGGCCTCTTGGGCCTGGCCGTTGGCCGCGCATCCGCCGCAAAGGAAGAAGCGGGTAAGCGGTTACCTGCCCGAGAAGCCTGGGACGAAGGGATAGGTCGTGGCTTGTGGGCGCTCGGCACCTATCTTACCCACCCAGGGGATAGACAGAGAGGTACACTGAACCTCTACTTTTTGTGGTCCGTGGAGCGTGTCGGCGTCCTTTACAACCTTAAAACCATCGGAGGCAAGAACTGGTACCCGTGGGGGGTCAACTATCTCCTGCCGGCCCAAAAGGTCGATGGAAGTTGGAATGGAAAAGGGTACCTAGGTTCCTCGCCGACGCTCGACACGAGTCTGGCCCTTCTGTTCCTCAAGCGCTCCGACCTGCTACCTGATTTGCGCGAAACCCTGCAAAAACGGCTGACAATTACCGACCCTGGCCCGGACCTCAAGGCCATCAGGCCGAAAAAGAGTCCAGGCGATAAGACCGATAGCCCAGGGAATAAAAACGCAGTGGACGACGCTCCATTGTCGATCAACCTCGGGAATGTAAAAGCGAAGCAAACGACCGAGTGCCAAATGCGCGTGCGCGGCCCGGCGGCCTTCAAAATCACCGCCGTCCGTGGCAGCGATGGTCAACTAAAGGTCGCCGACCCGAGTCAAACTAGCCGCGAAGTCCACGAGCTAACCCTGACCCTTCGCCCCGACAAGGCCGGCGACTTTCAGCGCACCATCTTCCTTTTCACCGACTTGCCCGGCCGCGCCGAAGTGCCTGTCGAGATCCGGGTGCGCGTCTTACCGTAGGTCCCCCTTGGCGAGCGGGATCGGTAACCTTCGGAACCTGTTGTGGGTCCACAATACCTTTTTTCTCACCACCAAGGAGGTACACAAATGACCGCGGCGCCATCAACATCGGCAGCGCCAGCGTGCGAAGCACCTTGAACACTCCCGGCGGATTGTTGACTGTCTCGGGCACGCTGGACATGTTCGGCGCCACCTTGACCGCTGGACCCGGTCGGCAAGATGCCTGCCTGCTGGACGCGTTTAATTCTCATCCCGAATTAATCTTTTTTTGGGTAAATTACTGTTACACTACCTCCGACGCCTCGGGTCCGCCCAGTCGTGCTGGCGGGGGGCCAAGCGCGGTTCGGCGCGCTCTTTTGGCCAACCGGCGGCATCTAATAACTTACAGGGAAACGTGTTCTCCCCGCTACATCCGGCACCCCTGGTCCGCCCCGCCTGGTTGGATTTTTGCAATCTCATGGACAAGTCGGCCTCCGTGCGTTACTCTGAAACAAAAACAAGGTTTAACAGGTAGACCTGCCCCGGGCAATCCCCGGCACGCCTGCGTTTCCCACCGAGGACGGCATGCAGCTTCTGACCCACTTGATTCGCAAAGGGCTGTTACGCGAAACCGACCTGCCGGCGGTCAATCAGGCCCAGGCGGCGGCGCCCAACAAGCCGGTCCACGCGCTGCTCATCGATCAGGGGTTCATCAAGGAAGAGGACCTGTTGCCCGTTCTGGCCGAGGAGTTCGGCATGGAACTGGTGGACCTGACCAAGGTCACCGTGCATCCGGATACGCTCAAGGAAATGCCGCTCAAGCTGGTGCACCGGCGAACCATCATGCCCTTGTCGCGGGAAAACGGCATGCTGGTGGTGGCCACCGGCGACCCGTTCGACATGTACGCCCTGGACGAATTGCAAACGTTGACCGGGCTGCAGGTGCAGCCGGTGCTGGCCAGTCCGCGCGAGATCACCCGGCTCATCAAGACGCACTTCGGCGTCGGCGGCGAAACCGTCACCGCCATGGTCGAGGAGCGCAAAGAGGAAATCGAGCTGCTCGAGGAGTTGGAAGCCGACGACAGCGAGATCGCCAAGCAGGCCCAGGAAGCCTCGGTGGTCAAGCTGGTCAACGAAATCCTGGTCGAAGCCGCC
>CAZFGM010000813.1:0-3167 GCA_964518515.1 uncultured Alcaligenaceae bacterium
CGGATTCCGATACGAGCCGCCTCCATGAATTCATCCTGGTACAACCCCGCGACGACGCTTACCTGACCCTTTTCCAGTATCTGAGCACCTGGGACGACAAGAAGGAAGTTTGCCAAAATCTGGCCAAATCCGACCTGGTGGCTCTGCTCAATCGCCGCAGAGTCACTCCTCCCCCCGCTTACCTCATTCAAGACGCTAAGTGTCAAGAAGAAGGTGGCTTGAAAACCCTGGATATGGAAGTGGACATGACTCTGGCCGGCGTGGACCGGACTTTTTTTGTGCGCGTGGTGAATCGGGACGTGGATTCGAAAACCGTGCTCCTGGCGGGGGCCACCTCCAAACATCGTTTTGCCAAGATGAAAGCTCAGTTTGACAAAATGTTCAAAACACCTGACTTTCATTTGCCCCACTAATCTGGGAAGGGCACGCCGTTCATGCCCACGCACGCCGGTATCAGCAAGCATCGCTCCTGTGGGATCTTGCTGCACCCCACGTCCTTGCCGGGGCCGTATGGCATCGGCGATCTGGGTCCCGCGGCGCGAGCCTGGGTGGATGCCCTGGCGCGGGCGCGGCAAAAGTGGTGGCAAATCCTGCCCCTGGGACCCACCGGCTACGGCGACTCCCCCTACCAATCCTTTTCCGCCTTCGCCGGCAATCCCTATCTCGTCAGCCCCGAGGCCCTCGTCCACCACGGCTTGCTCGATGCCGGCGACCTGGCCGGCGTCCGCCTTCCCGCCGACCGCGTCGAGTACGGCACGGTGATCCAATTCAAGTTGCGGGTGCTGTCGCGGGCCTGGGAGAATTTTCAAGCGGGCCGCGCCCCCGGGCTGCGGCCGGCTTTCGACAGCTTCCAGCACGACAACGCCGGCTGGCTCGAAGACTACGCCCTGTTCATGGCCCTCAAGGACGCGCACGACCGGAGCTGGTTCGACTGGCCGGCGGAGATTCGCGTGCGCCAAGCGGGCGCCCTGGCGCGGGCCCGCCAGGAACAGGCCGCCGCCTGCGCCCGGCACAAGTTTCACCAGTTCCTGTTCTTCCACCAGTGGCGCGACTTGAAACAGTACGCCCAGGGCAAGGGCCTGGGCATCATTGGCGACGTGCCGATTTTCGTCGCCGGCGATTCCGCCGACGTCTGGGCCAATCCGCACCTGTTCTGGCTCGACGACCAGCGCCGGCTCACGGTGGTCGCCGGCGTGCCGCCCGATTACTTCAGTGCCACCGGCCAGCTGTGGGGTAATCCACTGTACGACTGGACCGCTCTCGGGCGCACGGGCTACGCCTGGTGGGTCAGCCGCATGCAAGCGACCTTGCGGCAGGTGGATTTGATCCGGCTGGATCACTTCCGCGGCTTTGAGGCCTACTGGGAAGTGCCGGCGGGCCGGCCCACGGCCGAGGTGGGCCGCTGGGTCAAAGGTCCCGGCGCCGTGTTGCTCGACACCCTGCGCCGCGCCCTGGGCGGCTTGCCGCTCATCGCCGAGGACCTCGGCCTGATCACGCCCCAAGTCGAGGCCCTGCGCGACCAGTTCGACCTGCCGGGCATGCGCGTCTTGCAGTTCGCCTTCAGCGGCGCGCCGGATCATCCCTATTTGCCGCACAACTTCGTGCGCAACACCGCGGTCTACACCGGCACGCACGACAACGACACCACCCGCGGCTGGTATGCGGCCCTGGACGAAGCCCAGCGCGACCGGGTACGCCGCTACCTGGCCCGCGACGGCAGCACCATCGGCTGGGACCTGATCCGCCTGGCCTGGGCGTCCGTGGCCGATTACGCCCTGGTGCCGCTGCAAGATCTCCTCAACCTTGGCTCGGAGGCGCGCATGAATACTCCCGGCCGCGCCAAGGGCAACTGGACCTGGCGCTTCACCGACGACCTGCTGACCGAAAGCCTGCTCGATCGCCTGGCCCAGATCACGGCGCTGTACGGGCGCTGAGTCCGAAGTCGGAGGTCAGAAGTCAGGGTCAGGAATTGTTTCGCAATCGCCTACGGTTGCAACCGGGAGACGATGAAGAAGCACTACATTCGCAAAAAGGCCCTGGTGCTGCCGGGTCGGATGAAGGGCCATTTTGAACCATGCCAAAAAGGACTCACGGCTTTCGCCGTAAGTCCTTATCCTGCTTGAGTGCCGAAGGTGGGACAGAACCCACACCCCCTTGCGTGGACCGGATTTTGAGTTGTTGCCCCACTGCCTCCTATTCTCCTGAAAAAATGCGACCAATCAAGCCTGTCTTGAAGTTGCGGCTCCATTGGACTTCCCGTTGACCTCGGCTTTGCTACGAAATAGTAGGTCAGGCTTTCCCGCCTGACCGAGCTAGCCCAATGGGCAATCAACCTGGTCAAACGAGGTCAGCCTGGAAAGGCTGACCTACAAATGCGTTGCAAAGCCCGCGTGCCGTTGGTCTTCACGGCGGCGCAGCGCTGATCGCGTAACAGGCTGTCGAGGAAGCGACGGGCCGAGGTGCCCAACTCGGCGAAGCGCTCGCGCAAGAGTGTCAGGTGTTCCGGAGCGTTGTCGCGCGGCCGATGGGGTCGATCCATGCTCCCGCTGGGCATTGAGCCACGCGATGAAAAGGGATTATCGACATCCTGCCGTACCGATCAAATGCATTCGCGGCATTGATCGTTACGCGGTCTTGAGGGGACCCTTGAGTTTCGTTCCATGGAATAAGGACTTACGACGCGACCACGCGCACGCCATCGTCCGGGGGCGCGAACCGCTGATCCGGCTGACAATCCGCGGCTTCCGCGGGCGTCATCAAGAGATCGAAGCGGTAATCGATTCGGGTTACACCGGTTGGCTCTCGTTGCCACCCACGGTGATCGCTGCCCTCAACCTACGCTGGCGAACCTTCGGCCGCGGTATCTTGGCGGATGGAAGTCTGAGTTCGTTTGACGTCTATCATGCGAAAGTCGTGTGGGATGGCCGTGCCCGCCCCGTTTTCGTGGATGAATTTGATGCGACCCCGTTGGTGGGAATGGCAATGATGCGAGGCTACGAGTATAAAATGCAGGTGCGAGCGCGGGGCAAGGTCACCCTCAAACGCCTGGCTCGGAAGTAGGAGACCCTCCTGGCCACCTGCAGCGCCGACAGCACCGTCCGCTTATGGGACACGGCCGGCAACCCGCAGAAAACCCTGACCGGCCTGACCGATCACGTCTACGCCGT
>CAZFGM010000814.1:0-3164 GCA_964518515.1 uncultured Alcaligenaceae bacterium
GGACGCATCGTGGTGGAGCCTTCGCCGGCCCAACTGACCAGCGATGCCGGGCTGTTGCCCATTCGCCAATTCGACCAGGGCATCGGCCTGACCGAACAGTTCGCCCGGGCGCTGGAAGATCCGCGTGAGCCGGGCGCGATCGACCATAGTTTCTTGGAAATGTCGCGGTCACGCATCTATGGCATCCTCGCCGGTTACGAAGATCAGAACGACCACGACAGCTTGCGCTACGACCCGGTCTTCAAACTTCTCGCCGGTCGTTCGCCCAACGATCAGCCCTTGGCCAGCCAACCGACGCTGTCGCGCTTTGAAAACCTCATCAACATCCGCTCGCTGAAAAACCTGCGCGATGTCTTCATCGACCAGTTCATCGCCTCGTTTGTCATTCCGCCCAAGCATGTGACCTTGGACATGGACGCGGTCGATGATCCGACGCACGGCGATCAGCAACTGTCGCTCTTTCACGGCTACTACGATCAGTATCAGTATTTTCCGTTGTTGACCACATGTGCCGAAACCGACCACTTTTTGATGGTGTCGTTGCGTCCCGGCGCGGTGCACGCCGCCCTGGGTGCCGATGACGACCTGGAATACGTCGCGACCCGCCTGCGCCGAGCCTGGCCCGACGTGCACATCGTTGTGCGTGGCGACGCCGGCTTCGGCGTGCCGTGGATGTACGACGTTTGCGAGCGCCTGGACATCGAGTACACGTTCGGCTTGGCCTGCAACAACGTCCTCAAAAACCGCAGCGATTCCCTGCTGGAACAAGCGGTCGCCGCCTTCACCGCGAGCAAAACGCCGCAACGCTTGTTCGACGCCTTCTGGTACCAGGCCGCGTCCTGGCCACAGCCGCGCTGGGTGATTGTCAAGGCCGAGGCCAACGCCCAAGGCACCAACCGCCGCTTCATCGTCAGCACGCGTCCAGGTGCCCGCGTCGTGCCCGAAGCCGCCTACGACGACTACGCCCAGCGCGGCGAAAGCGAAAATCGCAACAAAGAGTTCAAGTGCGATCTGGCCATGGATCGCACCAGCGACCACCGCTTTGTGGCCAACTACTTTCGCCTCTATCTGCACGCCGCGGCCATGAACTTGCTCATCCGCCTGCGGCGCGACATCGCTGATCCGCCACCAGCACCCGAACCCACCGTGCTGTCACCCCAGACACCGACGCACTTTCCACCTGCCTGACCGGATGGACGATGGCAGGCACGCCGGCGAGGAAGTCGTTTCGGAAAACTGATCGGTACGGAGCGGATCGTCTCTGTAAACAATGAACCGAAAAGGTTTTACAACGCCGCGCCCTACCGATCAAATGGCACTACTTCGGCGGCCACCTTAATCAGCAGGGTTCGCCAGGTGCATGGCTGCCCTTCGCCCAAAGGATCTTTTTGCCGCCGCAGACTGAAGTAGCGGCGGCGGTGTTCGCCACTCCACGCTTCGACCGGGAAAGTATGAAAAGCTTATTTTTTGAAAAATCCTATCCGGAATAATTTGCAAAATATTCTCAAACTCTTCCTATATTTTCCTTGACTATTGAAATAAATTTAATGAAAATTATCAAAATAAAGCATTTTTTGGGATTTATTGGTCAGGAAATAGCGTGTTGGTGGAAGAACGCCGTCAACGGGTCCTCAATCTGGTCAGCGAACGCGGCTTCATTGCTCTCGCGGACCTGGCGCAGGTTCTGCAAGCTTCGGAATCGACCATTCGCCGGGATTTGGATTACTGGACGCAGCATGGGGTCCTCAAGCGGACCCACGGGGGGGCGATTTTTCTGGCGGATAACGGCGCTTTCCCGGCCCTGGAAGATCGTTCGACAAAACAGTTGGAAGAAAAACGGGCCATCGCCCGGGCGGCGGCCGCCGACATTCGTGATGGCGACGCCCTTTTGCTGGACGGCGGCACCACCACCCTCGAAGTGGCCCGGCTCCTGGTCGGCCGATCCTTGCAGATTGTCACCAACAGTCTGCCGATCGCCCAGCTGTTCGCCAGCAATCGCGAATCGGACCTGGTCATTCTCGGCGGCTACGTTTATCCGCGCACCGGCGTCGCCCTGGGGCCTTTGACCGTGCGCATGATGCACGAGATTCACGTCCACCAGACTATCCTCAGTGTGGGCGGGCTCACTGCCAAGGGTTTGTTTAACAGCAACATGCTCCTGGTGGAAACCGAGCGGCAAATGATGCGCTGCGCCGACGAGGTGGTCGTGGTCACCGACCATACCAAGATCGGCCGGCAGGCCCTGGCGTTTCTGGCGGAACTGTCCGTGGTGGACACGTTGATCGTGGATAGCGCCTTGACCGGCGCGCAGCGCGACCTGATCGAGAAAATGGACGCCCGCTTGATCATCGCCGGGGAAACCACCGAAGTCCGCCCGGAGAGATTTTGAAGTGTGGGAGTGTGAGAGTGTGAGAGTGACAGCTATCAGCTTTCAGCAGTCAGCATTCAGCGATCTGAATGCTGACTGCTGATGGCTGAATGCGGATTGCTGACATCATAACCATGAGCACGGCAACTTTGGATCGCGGCGTGGTGGAACGGCTGGTACGCCAGGCGTTGACCCAGCGTTTGCAACCGGACGGTCAAGTCAATGGCAAGGCCGGGGCTCCCAAGCTGGTCGTCAACATCTCCGCCCGCCATTGCCACGTTACCCAGGAGGATTTGGAACGGCTGTTCGGCAAGGGACACCAGCTCAAGCCGCACAAGTGGCTGTACCAGGAAGGCTTTTTCGCAGCGGAAGAAATGGTGACCATCATCGGGCCGCGGCACCGCATGATTCCGAACCTGCGCATCCTCGGCCCATGCCGCGATCACAGCCAGGTCGAGCTGGCTTTTACCGATGCCATCTCCCTGGGCCTGGACGTGCCCGTGCGTAAAAGCGGCGACCATCGCGCTTCGCCCGGCTGCTGGCTTTTGGGCCCGGCCGGCATGGTCGAGTTGAAAACCGGCGTCATTCGCCACGAACGCCACGTGCACATGGGGCCCCGAGATTGCGATTACTACGGCGTTCAGGACGGCGACCGCCTGCACCTGCGCGTGCACAGCACCTGCGCGGCGGTCCTGGAAGATTTGCTGGTCCGCTTCGCCCCGGCCAGCAAGCTGGAGGTGCACATGGACACGGATGAAGGGAACGCGGTGGATTTGCCGCACGCGACCAGAGTGGA
>CAZFGM010000815.1:0-3161 GCA_964518515.1 uncultured Alcaligenaceae bacterium
CGGTGTACATCGAAAGCTGCTCGCTGTTCATCCGCGGCGGCGTCTACCGCGTGGTCCGCGAAGCGCTGGGCCGCTTTTCCGCCAAGCTCGCCGTGTCGGCGTTGATTTTCGATTATTTGCTGACAGGGCCCATCAGCAGCGTATCCGCGGGCCATTACCTGGTGGGCCTGTTTCTGGATAGCCTGCGCTTTATCAGCCCGGACCTGCAGATTAAAGACGCCCATGTGCGCGAAACGGTGAAAAGCTGGGGGGCCGTACTCCTCGCCTGCGTGGTCACCTTTTACTTTTACCGCTTGAACGTGCGCGGCATCCACGAGTCGAGCGACCGCGCCCTGAAAATCATGATCGCCACTACCATCATGGTGGCCCTCATGCTGCTCTGGTGCGGTTTGACTCTGGCTGTGAAGGGGGTGGCCAAGAATAGCAAAACCGACACGACCAATCAATTGCCGTTGACTCCGGACTTGTCGCGCAAGCTTGAGATAGACAAGGAAACCGGCCAGCCCAAAGAAGGCCTGGAGCCGCTGGGATTTCTGGGAAAAACGGCGCTGGCCGACCACGTGCGGCCGCCGGAGAAAGTCAACTGGCTGAGCATTATCGGCGTCATCGGTATCTTGATCGCTTTCGGCCACTCCATCCTGGCCATGAGCGGCGAGGAAACCCTGGCCCAGGTCTATCGCGAAGTCGAATCGCCCAAGCTCAAAAATTTCCGCCGGGCGGCGTTCATCGTTTTCCTTTTCAGTTTGCTATTCACGGGGGGATTCAGCTTCCTGGCCGTCCTGCTCATTCCGGAAAATGTCCGCACCGAGCAATATGCCGAGAACCTCATCAGCGGCCTGGCCATGCACGTCCTCGGTCCGGAATGGCTGTGCCTTTTCCTCAACGCCTTCGTGGTGATCGTCGGCTTCTTGATCCTGTCCGGCGCGGTGAACACGGCCATCATCGGCTCCAACGGCGTCCTCAACCGCGTGGCCGAGGACGGGGTCGTGCCCGACTGGTTCCGCAAGCCCCATCCGCGCTACGGCACCACCTATCGCATCCTGACCATGATCTTTGTCTTGCAGGTGGGCATCATTCTCCTCAGCCGCGGCGACGTGCTGCTCCTGGGCGAGGCCTACGCCTTCGGCGTGGTGTGGAGCTTTGTGTTCCAGGCGCTGGCCATGGTCGTGCTGCGCTTCAAGGACCCGCGGCCGCGCGAATACAAGGTGCCCCTCAATTTTCGCGTCGGCCGCTGGGAGATTCCCTTTGGCCTCTTGGTCGTGTTGCTCATCTTGCTTAGTGCCGCCCTGCTCAACCTGTTTACCAAGGAACTGGCCACGATTTTCGGTGTGCTGTTCACCGCGGTGTTTTTCACCATCTTCTCCGTTTCCGAATACGCCCATGAAAAGCAGCGCCAGGGAGAGGAGCACAAGCACCTGGAGAAATTCAACGAGCAAGCTCTGGATCAGGTCAACGTCGTCAGCCTCGGCCTGAGCAAACCGTATCGCCGGCTGGTGGCCATTCGCTCCACCCAAAACCTGTTCATGCTGGAAAAGAGCCTGGCCGATACCGATCCGGAAACGACCGACGTGGTGGTCATGACGGCCAAGGTGGCGCCCCCGGGTGCCACGCCGGAGGAAGAGCATCACCTCGATGACTACGATCAAGAGTTGATGACGGCCGTGGTCCAGCGTGCCGAAAAAGCGGGCAAGCAGGTCAAGCCACTCATCGTGCCGACCAACAACCCGCTGTTCGCCTTGTTGCGCACGGCCCAGGAGCTGAAAGCCCAGGAGCTGGTCGTCGGCGCCTCCAACATCTACACCGCCGACGAACAACTCGAACAAATCGCCTTCTACTGGATCAGCTTGCACGGCGGCACCCCTCCGCCGTTGACCGTTCGCGTGCTCGGCAAGGACCGCGACGTCCACCTCGACCTGGCCGGCGGCTTTCGCATTCCCAAGATGGGCGAGCGCCGCGCCCGCTCGGTCGAGGAGCTGCGCGCCGCCGGCGTCGGCGTCGATCGCGTGCTGCTGGTTACCGGTCAGGGCACGGAGAGTCTCGATCTGTTCCAGGCCGTGCTGACCATGCTGGACCCCGAGGTCGTTCTGGGTTTGGCGGTGCCGCCGCCTCCCGCTGACGCGGCATCCGCAGCCAAGGTAATCGATCAGGCCCAGGAGCAAGCCCGGCAACTGAAGCGCGACCTGCGCGTCGAATCCCTGGCCGGCGACCTGGGACCGGAAATCGTCCGCCTGGCCAAAGAAGGCCAGTATGATGCGATTGTCCTGGCCCTGCCGCCGGAGCTGCCCGACGCCGCCCAGGTGCCGGTCGAGCCGTGGGTGCAACACGTTCTGGCCCAGGCCCACTGCCGGGTGTTTCTCGTTGCCGCGCCGCGGCCGCCGCAGGTCGTGGCCGGGTAAACGAAACGGACCGCTCCGACGCCCTTTCGCGGAGCGAAAGGCGACGTTATTTTTTTGGAGGAGCTTGGGCCGGTAGGGTAAACCACGACCACGAAAGAATCACGGGATTGGCCGGCCCTTCTACCGGAAGACTGCGGGTCCCTTTGCCGAAAGCGGCGGCGGCGAGCAACTTATCCAAAGGCGTTGCCGGACGGAAGTCGGCGCTGCCGCGGAAGCGTCCAGGCCGGCCAAGTCCTTCTTGTTCCAGAAAATCAAAGCGTGGCTGTTGTTTGTATTCGTTCATGTCAACCGCCAGAACGATGATCCCGTCGGCCCCGGCGACGCTGCCGGTGATGGTGGCGCGCAGGGGCGGCAAGGATTGTCCGGCCTCCAGGGCCAAGGAATGCACTTTGACCCCCAAGCCCGGGTCCATGAGCAGCAGGGCCAGCCAATAATTGCGGTTTCCTTCATTGCCCAGCCGAAGCTCGATGCGCTGACCGGTGAAGAGAGTTTCCCCGTGAACCACCGGCCGGTCGGGTTCATTTTTGCCCTTGAGCTTGATCACCTCGAGCTTCAGGCCATGAGGGGCCGGGGCCGCCTGGTTGCCGAAACCGCCGGCCAGGCGCCACAGGTTTTGCCAGGTAAAAATCCGCTGCACATCCCGCTCTAGCTGTCCGGCCAATTCTTTGGCGTCGCTGGCCGTATAGACGCCTAAGGCTTTGGCGACACGGGGTGGGTTTGCCTTGCCGCTCGGTTGCCGTCCTTCACCTTGGATCAGGACAATGC
>CAZFGM010000816.1:0-3150 GCA_964518515.1 uncultured Alcaligenaceae bacterium
CCAAGATCACCGATTTCGGCCTGGCCAAGCTGCTGGACAGCGAGGAAGGACAAACGCAGACCGGAGCGGTGATGGGCACGCCCAACTACATGGCCCCCGAGCAGGCGGAGGGGAAGACGCGGGAGATCGGTCCCAAGGCGGATATCTACGCCCTGGGCGCCACCCTGTATGAGGCGATCACCGGCCGGCCGCCGTTCCGGGGCGCCACCCCGATGGAGACCGTGCAGCAGGTGTTGACGCAGGAGCTGATTCCACCGTCGCACTGGCAGCGCAAAGTACCGCGCGACCTGGAGATCATCTGTTTGAAGTCGATGGCCCGTGACCCGGCCAGGCGCTATGCCACGGCCCAGGATCTGGCCGAGGACCTGTCCCGGTTCCTGGCGGGCGAGCCCATTCGCGCCCGGCGCGAGCCGTTGACCCGCCGGCTGTGGCGAAAAATCCGCCGCCGCCCCGCCCTGTACGCCTCCGCGGCCACCGTCGTGCTGGCCGTGCTTCTGGTCGGTGTCTTTATTCTGCGCGATACCAGGACCGGCCGAGTGGTGGACCGGCTCAGAGAAGTCGAGAGCGGGCTGGATGTCTCGGACTGGCCAGCGGGCCACCTGGAGTCTCTCGAGTCGCGGCTGGCGGAGCTGGACCTGCTGGACCCGGAGCAGGCGGCGACCGCCCGCGAGCGCCTCCACAAGCGTTTCGCCGATTTCGTGCGCGATTCCTTTTCCGCCCGCAAGAAACCGATTCTGCAACCGCCGGACATCGCCGCAATCAAGACCAACCTAACCTTGCTGGCCGAGCGCGATCCCGGACTGGAACAAGCCGCGCGGCAAAAGTTCCAGGAACGACTGCGCCAGCTCCAGAGGTACGAGCTCAAGGGGCAGTTCGCCGACCGAGACCTTTTTTTCGATACGCCCCAGGTGCGCATCGCCGAACGAACCTTGGCTTACCAGCCGCCGCCCGGTTCGCCCGAGCTGCCGATGGTGCCGACCCGAATTTCCAGCGTGGGCAAGGTCGACTTGGAGGCGGTCTTTGCCGCACCGACCCGTGAGAAAGTCTGGCAGGTGGGTGTGGCCCTGAACGTCACCGGCGGCAACGGCTACACGTTCCTGTTACGCGTGTCACCTTCGCCCGAGCGCCAGGAAGCGCTGTTTGGGCCGCCGGCCGTCTCCTCGTTTGCCGCGGCGAAAAAGGCAGGCGGGACGGTCAGCATGCAAATTGCCCGAAACAACACGATGCTGCGCGAACAAACGCTCAAGGCCGCGGACATCGGCGACGGATCATTGACGCTGTTGGCGAGCCGGTCGGCCGATCGCCTGAGCTTCCAGGTCAACGCCTTGTCGCCCATGGTCTTTTTCGACGTTTTTCCCGTCATCGGCAGCAACCCGGGCGTGTTCGGCCTGCTTTGGCCCGCGGGCGCGCGCCTGGAACGGTTGCAGGCCTCCTGCCAGCTTCTCCCGCCGGCGCCCAGCCCCTTAGAGGACGGCAACGAGCTTTACGCGCAGGGCCAATTTCGCGAAGCCTTGGAGTTTTACCGCAATCAGGAGACGGCGTTCCTGGCGGGAGAACCGGCCCTGGAACTGCTTTACAAAATCGGCGCTTGCCTGCTGAGCTTGAACCGGCTGGACGAGGCCATCCCGATCCTGGAAAAGGTGACGGCGGCCGAGGGCGAGCGCTGGCCCCCGCTGGCCGCCTGCAAGCTCTGGTCGGTCCAGCTCCAGCAAAAGAACAAGAAGGCCGTGGACGCCCTCATGCTCGAAGTTTCCGGGCGCTACCGGGCCGAGCACCTGGTGACGGTTTTGCCCATGGATGTTCGCAGCTATATTCTGGGCAATTATTCCGTGCAATTCATGGCGGTGAACTTCGTCCGCTTCGACCCCGGCCGGGCGCGCAAGCTGGAGCAGATCGTCGCCCTCGCCGACTTGCTCAAGGCCAGCGACTACCAGCGGCTTCACCTTCATCTATCTCTGCTGCGCGCCTACCATCTCGCCGGCGCCATGCAGCCGGCCATCGAGCTGGCGGGAAAGATGCTTCAGGAACCGTCGCTGGCGGGGTCCTGGCCCGAGGAGGGAAATCGCCTGTTGCATTGGCAGATTCGCGCCTGTGAAGAGTACGCCTGGCTGATGCGGCTGGGTGGCCAACCGAGCAAGGGGCTGGCCGCGCTGGAGCTAAGGCTCTTCAAAGGTCCGGGCCAATACCGGGGGATTTACCTGCCGCTGTTGCTCGAGCGCGCCCGCCTGCACGTGGCCCTGGGCAAGTGGGAGCAAGCGGAGTACGATCTCGACGAGCTATTTCGCCGGGCCCCGGCCGAGCGACTGCCTTATCGTTATGTGGCGGATGGATGCCTATTGCGCGGCTTCCTGCACGAGCGCCGTGGGAACAACAAGGAAGCAAAAGCCGTCTGGGAGAAGGGACTTTACCGGGCCTGGCTCCCCGGCTGGCGCCAGGCCAATCCGAGAGACGCCAAGCTGCCGGAGGTGCAAAAATTCACGGGCACCGAGTTCATCACCAACATGGTTCTGGCGGCGCTCACCGGCAAGTTCAGCGACGACGACGCCCGCCAGCTCGTGGACGAGGTGGCGATATACGGCCTGGGAGAAAAATCGGGGCCGGCTTTCAAGTCGTTCGTGCAGCTCCCGGCGCAGGAATGCATCAAGGTGTGGCAAGGCCCGCGCGGCCTGGAACTGGCGCGGCGGCTGGCCTATCGAAACGTCAGCTGGCCCGAATACGTGAGAATTCCCGCCCTGGTCACCGGTTTTTGCGTGGTCAAACAAGGCGCCTGGGCCGACTCCTCCCTGACTCCGGACGAGGAAGCCCTGGTGTGGAAAGCGGGCGACGAGCTGATAACGGCCTTTTTCACATCCGGGACGCTGAAAGAACGGCACGTGTTTTTCCTGGCCATGGCCTGGAAGGGCTTCAGCGGGAGTCTCGGTTGGGACGGCGTCGCCGGCACCTTGGCCCCCGAGCTGCGCGGCCCGCTGGCTTACGTGCTCGGCAAGCGCTATTTGCACGTCCGCAAACAACCCGCCGAGGCCCGCATGTTCTTTCAAACCGCACTGAAGAATGCGGCAAGGCCCGCCGACTCGCTACTGCAGCGGCTGGCCCAGGCCGAGCTGGATCGACTCCCCGCCAAGAGGAAGGCGGGGCCCTGATCAACCATGT
>CAZFGM010000817.1:0-3149 GCA_964518515.1 uncultured Alcaligenaceae bacterium
CGGAAATGCCACGCTGGATGATTTGTCCCAGCTCCTCGTTGCTGCCAAGTTCGTAAGGGAACTTTATCTGATTTGCGGCCTCGGCATACTTCATCCGGCAGATGTAGTATCGCCAAGTGTCAACTTTACACCGAAAGGCAGGTATCAGGGTTCGATTGCTCATGATAGCTTTACGATGACTTTGAGTTTCGATAATTGCTTTTGCCAGCCATGCACGTCATTTTCCATTAGCGGCCGCCGCCTCGCCGAGCGGATTCATTCCTCTATTGTAGATGCTCGTCTGTAGACATCCCATATGCAAAGCGGAAAATTATCATCCGTGTCCGATCATCTTTGCAAGCTCTTTGGTCGAGCGGTGCGCGGCCGGCGCGAAGCGCAAGGTCTTTCCCAGGAGAAATTCGCTGCTCTTGCAGGAATCCATCGCACTTACGTGAGTTCAATCGAACTCGGCAAGGTTCGCCTCGGTTTAGAAATCGCGAAGAAGATGGCCGACGGCCTTGGTGTTGCATTGAGCGATTTGCTCGCAGAAACAGAGGCTGCAGTCTCCCGGCCTCGCGCTCGACCCAAACGAAAGCAAGCCGAGTAACCCTTGTGACAGCTTATGCTCGATATCCCCTCAGCGAGTTTTTACCAGCAAACCCGGCAGTGGTCATCGGGACCCTTCAAACACGTTACGCCCACGATGGTTTTGCATCCCAGTACACTCAGCAGACGAAAGCGTGGGAGCGATTCATTCCACTTTTTCAAGCCGAATTGAACCATCTTGTTGCAAATTGCCCTGAAGCGGCTGGTTGGGGAATTCTCCTTGAATACCCACTCTATCGACTCCGCAAAAGAATTGATGCCTTAATCCCGACGGCAAACAAAGTTATCGTCCTGGAGGCAAAGGTCGGCGAGAACCGGTTTCGCGCCGAAGACGAGCGCCAGGTTGAGGACTACGCTCTGGACCTGCGGGATTTTCATGCCGGGTGTCGAGGTCACCCGCTGATACCTGTGCTTTGGTGCACGAATGCCCCTGTTGGGCAGGAGGACACCCTTGCTCAAGCCGATATCGTCGCACCCGTGCAGCGGGCCGGGGCAGACGAATTGCGCACGGTCCTTCGGCGTTTTGTTTCCTCGAGCGCTCATGCTCGACTGGTCCTCGAGGAGTGGGATTCTGCCCCTTATCAGCCGGTCCCGACCATCATTCAGGCGGCAACGAGCATCTTCGCGGGGCATGATGTCAGGGCGATTGCCCGCGCGGACGCGAGCAACTTGGCGGTTGCCGCCCGTCGCATTGTCGAGGTCATTGCAGAGGCAAAACGCAGTTCCCGAAAGGCAGTTGTGTTCCTCACTGGTGTGCCGGGGGCGGGGAAGACCTTGGCAGGCCTTCAAGTCGTCCACGATGCCGTCACGACCGGCACGGAGGATCGGGGGGATATCGTCTATCTGTCCGGCAACACGCCCCTCGTGGTAGTTCTCAGGGAGGCCCTTGCGCGGGACACTGTATACCGCAAACGGGCGGGTGGGACTCTAGCGAAGTTTGCCGACGAACGTAAGTTGGTTCGGACGCGCATTCAGCACATCAACGACTTCCTCAGGGAATACCTGACTGGCACAGAAACGGCATTGCCGCACGAACACGCAATTGTCTTCGATGAAGCGCAACGGGCTTGGGATGCGGGCCAGGGGGCCAAGAAATTCGACCGACAAAAATCCGAGCCATGTCTCCTGCTCGAAATCATGGGCAGGCATGGCGATTGGTGCGTCTGCGTGTGTCTCGTAGGGGGCGGACAAGAGATCAACACAGGGGAAGAAGGAATCAAGGGTTGGGGCGACGCTCTGCGAGCCTTGCCAGCGGGCGAATCGACCAAGTGGACAGTCTACGGGCCCGAGGATGTATTCAAGGGTGGAGGTTCGACTGGCGGTCTCTCGCTCGGTGAACAGTCTTCCGGAATCGCCAGCGTGCTAGAGCCAGACCTCCGGCTTTCCGTGCCGCTCAGGAGTTATCGATCACCTGCGATGAGCGATTGGGTAGCGGCAGTGGTCGACGCCGATCTCACTGCGGCCCAAAGGCAAGCACAACTCCTTGGAGAATACCCTATTGTCATTACACGGTCCCTGGAGAAGGCAAAGGCTTGGCTGCGCGAAAGGGGTCGCGGCGAGCGCCGTTATGGACTGCTCGCGAGCTCTGGCGCACGACGTCTCCGAGCGGACGGTCTTGGTGAAATCTTGGAGGCTACCGACGGATCCGCAATTGCCCAATGGTACCTAAATGGCCGAGCTGATATCAGATCAAGCTTCGCCCTCGAAGTGCCCGCCAACGAGTATGCTTGCCAGGGTCTCGAGATCGATTTCAGCTGTGTTTGTTGGGGAGGTGACCTAGTTTTCGCGCCTGAAAGGACAGGGTGGCTTTGTAGGCAACTCAGCGGAAACGCCTGGAACGAGGTCCGCGCGGAGCTGGGACGAAGGTATATTCATAATACCTATCGGGTCCTCTTGACTCGAGCCAGAGAAGGAGTGGTCATCTGGGTCTCTAAGGGGGATGCCACTGATCGGACCCGTAAACCGGAAGAGTTGAATTCGACGGTAGATTTCTTGGTTGCAGCAGGTGCGCAAATGCTGGCATTCGAAGACCAGAGGCCATAACAAGGGCCTGCAATGGCGGCCGCCAAAGCGACCGCTAAAAAAGCCGAAGCTGTCGGGTCCCGTCAGGCTTGATCGATCCGAGTTGGCGCACCGAATCGTCGGCCAACTGAATGCCACCGCAGCGATCAATCGTGTTTGTAACAACACGAACGCAGCCTGCCAAGTCACCGAGCAACTGTTTACTGTTGAATCGCAGAACGTGCCAACCGCGCTCCTCCAGAAAGTTATTTCTTGCATTGTCATACACGGCCGCTTCAGGCGAAATGTGCCAGGTATCGCCATCGCACTCCACGTCGATGTTTCGTTCCGGGCAAAACAGCGCGAAGTCGAGGCAATACCGCGTCCGAGTGCCTCCCTCCCACCATTGCCGTTCAGCTTCGATATTTTCTTGTTGGAACGCTGCCCAAAGCCGATCTTCCAGCGGGCTACCATGGACTAAATCATTGATTTCGAGGGCTGCCGTGAATTTCTTCCAAACGGACGGAATGAACACGATTCGCCGGCGTCTCCGGCTGAAGATC
>CAZFGM010000818.1:0-3145 GCA_964518515.1 uncultured Alcaligenaceae bacterium
AATCATGTGGACGAAATCAACCGATCCTATGAGGAGAACCCAAAAGACGAGTGGAATCCAAAGGGAATCATCAGGGAAGCGCAAAAACTCCAAGGAAACGAAAAATGAAACGCGGCGAAATCTGGGAAGCCGATTTTTCCCCGGACAAGCCGCGGCCTGTCCTTATTCTTTCCCGGAATTCCATGTCGCCGCGCCGGCCCGATATTACCGTGGCCTTTTGCACGACTAATGTTCGGCATCTGCCCTTCGAGGTTCTCCTCACCCCAGCCCAAGATGGCGTGAGAGAGATTTGTGCGGTGAACTTGGATTCCATTAACACCATTGCAAAGATAAAATTGCAAACAGGATGTGTGTTCTTTCCGGTGCTCGAATGGCCCAGGTTGCCAAGGCAATCAAGTTTGCCCTCGACCTACCTTGATGCTCTCCATCTCGACCAACTCGGCTCTGAAATTCTGCCCCGATCCCTCACAACGAGGTATTCGAGCCAGCGGGCTGGGACGGTTGCTCAAACGGCACATAGCCGACCATGCGGATTTCCCACGGGCCGCGCACGTGGTAGGTGACGCCGCGCCAGGCGACGTAGCGGCGAAACTGGGCCAGCAGCACCGCAATCAAGTGAACCATCTGCGTCAGGGGAAGAGCGAGGACGAGTTTCGCGAGCGTGGCAAACGACATCCAGTCGGTCCGATCGCCGTGGCCGCGTACGCTGCGGCGCACCGTGACTTCCAGCCAGCCCACCAGGAACAGCATGATCGTCAGGTAAGCCAGCAGCCCGCCGCCGGCCCAGGCCGCCAGCGGCCAAGCGCCGCTGGCCAGACCCCACACTGCCAGGACCAGGGATATGATCAGGGCCCCGGCCGTTCCCAGGCCATGGAGCAGGACCGGCAGCCAGTTGGGATGATAGATCCGCGTCCACGTCAATTGCCGCTTGATGAAATCCAGGCTGAACGGCAGGCTGCACTCCTCGCGGTTCACCATCATCAAGGAAGGGACGAACTTGACGCTCAGGCCCAGCTCCTCGAGGGCCGAGCGGACCGGGGCATCCTCGACCACGGACTTCGACCAACGGCCCACCAGGTCCGAGCGCCGCAACACCGTGGTCTTCATGGCGAACGTGCCGCCCCAAGGAATGCCCAGCAAATACATCGGAACGACGGCGAACACGTTCCACACGTAACGCACCAGCGAGCCCCAACGGCCTTCACGCGGCATGAACCAGCGATTGCCGAAGGTCGCGCCGACTCCCTCCTCGACCAGCGGCGACACCAGCTCGCGCAGCCAGTTATCGTGCGACACCAGATCGGCATCCGCCTGGGCCACCACCTCGATCGCATCGTCCAGCTCGGCCGCCATCTGCACCAGGGCGCTGTTTTTCAAGCTGCAGGTCTCGGAGCGCTGCCGCAGCGGGCTGACGTGAACGTGCGTGGCCCCCGTGTCGCGGATGGCGTTCTGGACGACCTGCCAGGCCGGATCGCCGTCGTGATCGACGACGATGCGCACTTCATAGCGGGGATAATTCTGAGTCAGCAGGCGGCGCAAGCCGCCGGCCAGGTGCGGATCGGCGCCGCGCAGCGACAGGAGGACGGCCACCCGCGGCAGCTGGGTATCGGGCACCGGGATGGCCGGCCGCCGCCAGAACAGCCGCACGAAAAACGCGGCGCACGCCACCTGCGCCAGGGCCAGGCCAACCAGGATGTTGAACAAAGTGATGGCGAGGGGGATCATGGCTGTCCCGAACCTGATTTCGCCTGCGGCTTGTGCACGGTCAGGATTGATTAAGAGAAGTTGATGATCTCGCCATTCTGGTCCAACAAAAGAGCCCCCAATCATCGGGCAAGCGAGCCGTTCCTTCGCAAACCGACTCCTCGATGCGAAACTTTCCTGTCGGGTTGATAACACTTGTTGTCGGCAGCCAGGGCAGCTGCCAATTAAACCTGTACCATTTTCCCAAGCGAGGACTCCCTGTTCATACAGCGACGGTTCTCCAAATTCCAATTGAAAATCAATAAACCAGATCTGAAAGCCACAACCGGGCCACGGACAAAGCAGATCGGTAAAGCGCGCATGGGGCATGAGGATTCAGGCGGTATTGTTGAGGGGGCCAAGTTCGCAATTTTGGGGACGAGGAGCAATATGTGCTTTTTCCGACCAATCTTCAGGGAGCAATGCGTCGGGAAATGCATTGACATCGGTAACCGCTTTCTTCACCCCATACCCAAACAGGACGTATCGTCCACATTCCGGACATTTACCTACCAGGCCTGGCCCTTGCCACCAACAAGCGTGCCAGCGCTGCCGCTGGTTTAGGTTCCCCATCTGCTCGAGATGAAAATCGATCCCGGCAATACGCACCTCACATCCCGGCCAGGGACACGGGTGTTGTTCCGCGGGATAAACCATGACCGCGGGGGACCGGTGCTCGAAGGCAAGTCGCCGGTACTCCGCAATACGTCGTTCAATTTCTTCGGGCCCAACGGTCTGGGTCGCCCCGGATGCACGGTTCATTCTTTCCTCCTGTCTTCGGCCGGCTCAGATCGGAACACCATTTTATTCTAACGGTCACCCCGCCGGATCGCCAGGGGCGGTCGCAAGTTCCCGCAGGAGCAACGTAACGGCATCCGCACCCATCCCGATGATTTTCACAGAAGCGGGATACATTGCCAGTTTCATCGAAGACGAGTCGGAGCCACGTTTCGCTTTCCATTCATCTCTAAGTCTGGCAAACTTTTCTGGCACTTTCTCACCGAGGTAGCAATGGGAGGTGACACTTTTGCGGATTCGGCCCCGCAACCGGAATTGACGCGAGTAGCGAAATGATAATCCCAGTGGCTGGATGACGGAATAGGTGTTACTGGACATTGGCCAGCAGGTCCTGACATCTGCAATACTCAATGCCCAGTTGCAGCCCTTCCCTCTTGACCTGGGCCTGAAAGAGATTGGCGGCGGGCACATCGATGCCGGCGCTGGCGTCCTCCACCAGGAGCACGCGAAAGCCGGCCCGGCGCAAATCGCGGGCGGCGTAGAAACAGCAGATGTTGGCGGCGATGCCGCACACCACCACGGTGTCCAGGCCGGCGGCGCGGTACAGGGCCGGCAAACCCGGGTGCTGGGCGGTGACCGCGTAGGCTTCGAAATCGCGCTGATA
>CAZFGM010000819.1:0-3137 GCA_964518515.1 uncultured Alcaligenaceae bacterium
GCTCGTCGGTGGCCGTGAGCACGTGGCCGTTTTCGCCCGCGACGTGGATTTCGACGAGCTTCTTCTCGCCGTGGCCCTTGATGAGGTCGGTGACTTGCCGCGGGCCGCGCTCGCCGGTGTCCGGATTTTTCGCCCACACCCAGTCGCCGACCTCGATCTGGTCGATGGCCTTGGTCGCGCCGTCGGCCAACATGACTTGGGCGTCCGGCACAAAGCTGTTGCAATTCTGCCGCTGCGCGGCCTGGTTGCCGCGATTTTGCCGGGCCGCGTTATTGGTCGGGCGACTGGTGTTGGTGTTGCGCCGCGGGGCGGCTCTTCGGGAAGGCGGCTTGCTGGGGCGGCGGCCGGGCAAACTCAGCACCGCCTGCAAGCCATTTTCCAGATTGAGTCCATTCTCCCGAATATGAAAATAAAAGGTGTCAGGACCCTTTTCCAGGAAAAACAAAGGTGGCAGGACCCTTTTCCAGGGGGGAAAAACAAAGGTGTCCGCCCAAACCGAGAAACCCCAATCCTCCCCGCCTACAAAGTAGGTTGGATGGTTTCCTTCGCGTCGGCGGACCGCGGGCTTCCCTGGAAAAGGGTCCTGACACCTTTTATTTTCCGGTCACGTTTCCGATCTTGTCGCGCGTTTAGTTGACCTCATGCAGCAAGGGGTCCTTGACCTGCGTCAGCGCATCAATCGAGTTGACCGTGAAGTTCCAGGTGTGGGTGAGCGCGTCCTTGAAAGAGGTCTGGTTGCCGCCCTTGTCGAACGTCTCTTCCAGCACGCGCTGCTTCGGGGTGCCGACGGCTTCGTCTGGAAAAAGGTCCGCGGTCCGCGTCCCCTTTTCTTCTCCATTGGTACATCTTTTTCTTCTCTATTTTCCCTTCTCCGTTTAAGCAAAATGGGCCACCTCCGTTTTAAACCCTCTTATCCCCTCTTTTCTCAAAAGGTTCCGGACTCTTGGAGAAAAAAAGACCGGGGCGAAAGGTCTCAAGAGGCCTCTCCTTACCCCAATTAGTTCAGCCGTTGTTAAGAAGTCACTCCCGTCCCAATCTACCTTTGAGACCCAAATCTCTGAAAGCACATTAAGGCCAAGGACATGGCCAAAGGGACAACGATATTTCCCTTCAGAGTTCATATCGAAGGGATTGTTACCAATTCGTGTCGGAGGAACAATATGTACTGTAGATGAGGTCACCTTTAATTGAAACCACGGTATGGGGCTTTTTGGTGACTTCTTGTCATGAACAGGTTTAAATTGACAGCCCTTCATATTATTTTTTTTCAATAAGGTCGCAACCCTTTCTGACACTACAATCTCTTCCGCAATAGTTTTCGCGATGGCCTTACTTTTTGGTAACCGTCTGGAGTCAATGAATAGATCCGACATTTGCAGTCCATTGGCACCGCATCGTTTGCAGACTTTTGATTCATCATAAAAAGTTCCACATTCTTCTCCTGCTGGCTCAAATATTGCGGTGATAATCAAATTAAATAAGCCTGCTTCATTAATCTCCTTTTTAGTGTAGCGGCGATGAGGAATCCAGGCGGTAAAAAAGGCATCTCCCTTGGCTCGGTATTTCTCCTCGATCTGGGCGATTTCGTGAAGCCGACCATCATTAATGCCAAGCTCTATTTTGCGCACCGAACCACCAAGAACCACACCTTCGTCAGGTTGAAGATGTTTTTGGGCGTCGGTTTCGGGAATTCTCAGCTCAATAGTTTCTTGCATATCGTCGTTTTCCAGTTTGGGGCCTACAGGTTTATCGGTGAAGCGATTTTTTATTTCGGTAAAGGGAACTTTTTGTAAACCTCCTTAATTATTTTTTTAAGTTGTGCATCGTTCGGTTTTGGGCTTCCATATGGGTGAAGGTTTCTGAACTCGTTAGTTATTTGCTGATGATATGCCGCGTTCAAAGGAACCGTAGGACCTTTTGCGTCGCCTCCAAGATATTTTGGCTTGATGTGATGAAGTTCAGTTTTATCCACTTTGTTCGGGTATTTTGCTTTAGCCTCTTTCAATAGCTGGTTGTAATCAGCATTATGCGCCCAAACAGAGAAACCCCATTCCCCACTGCCGACGAAGTAAGTATGATACTCCGCCACGCGCAGGTTGTAAACAGTTGTCACTTCACCGCTGTCGGTTATGGCCTCGACAGGTACCCATTGGCCGTCGTGGCTCCTGAGCAAATCCCCGATTTCCAGCATTCCGGCCGGAATCCAGCCGCGGGTGTTGACATAGAAGGGATGTTCGGCCGTCGTGCGGATAACCTGGCCACGCAGGTGCAAGTTTTGAACGGGTGCGACGCGAATGAAAACTTCTTCCACTTGCCGGGCCTCGACCGGACCATTGGGGTCGTCCTCGGGCGCGGACAATACCAAATCGCCTGGCTGGAAATCCTCGATCGGCTTTGACCCATCGGGGGTCAAGAGGGGGGTCCCTGCTACAAAGCACGCGACAAAATAGCGCAGGTTGCCGGTGGCGGCGGCCCGCACCGCTCGAAATGCGTCGCGGGCGCTGTTAAGGAAGCCAAGGCTGTTGACTCCGGCTCTTCCCAACGCTTCCACGGCACCCGCCCCGTCGCCGTTTTGCAGGGCCTGGATGCCATTGTTTACTCCGTTAACTATGTTGCCTGCTTGGTTGACTGTCAGCACAGGTTGGGCCACGCGAGCAGTGACCTGACCTGTTTGACCGATAACCCGCAGGGCCGTGGAGCCGCTGTTCGCAAGGCTGTTCGCACCGGCATACAATCCCTGGGCGGCTTTCGCCCCGGCGGCGGTAACTAAGGCGTCGCGGCCAATGTTGGCGAAGGCTCGGGAGTAGGCGTAACCAGGATTATCTTCAATAAGTCGCTCAACGTGGTTGTTCAAGGGGGTGATTTGCTCGAAGGTCAAGGAATTGGCGACAATTAAACTACCGTCGCGCACCCCTTCGCCGGCCGCGCTAGCCGCCTCCCCCGGGTTGGAAACGATGAACTTGGCGATCATCTTGGTGTCATTCCAAACGCTTTTTGCCCAATTACCGACGGGCGCCAGCCAATGAGTGTTGGCGGCCGTTGGGTACCAGTTCATGTCGCCAATGGGCATGCGGCCCAAGTTGTACTCGATCACTTCCCAGGAATTGCCCTGGAAAAGTAAGCCCAGGGCGGCGTTG
>CAZFGM010000820.1:0-3134 GCA_964518515.1 uncultured Alcaligenaceae bacterium
CGCGGCATGACGTCGTCGAGGTAGCGCAGCCGGTCGAGGTTGATGTCGAGGATGGCGACATTGGCGCCGAGGCCGGCGGCGACCTTGGCGGCATTGGCGCCAACCACGCCGCCGCCGAGGATGACGACGTTGGCCGGCAACACCCCCGGCACGCCCCCTAGCAGAATGCCCCGCCCTTCGAACGGCCGCTCCAGAAATTTGGCCCCTTCCTGGATGCTCATGCGTCCGGCCACCTCGCTCATCGGCGTCAACAGCGGCAACTGGCCGCGCGAATCCTTGATCGTCTCGTAGGCAATGGCCGTGATGCCCGAGTGCATGATCCCCTCGGTCAAGGCGCGATCGGCGGCGAAATGAAAATACGTGAAAATGATTTGCCCGCTCCGCAACAGCGGCCATTCCTGCGGCAACGGCTCTTTCACTTTGACGATCAGGTCGGCCCGTTTCCAGATGGCTTCGGGGCTCGGCACCATTTCCGCCCCGTTGGCGGCGTAGTCATCGTCGCTGATGCCGCTGCCCTGGCCGGCCCCGGTCTGGATGAGCACCTGATGGCCCGCCCGCGTCAATTCCTCGACGCCGACCGGAATCATGGCCACACGGTACTCATCGGTCTTGATTTCCTTGGGCACGCCGATGACGAATTTGTTTGCCATGGAGGTTTCTCCTTCGAGGTATTGTCAGGGCGGGGGACCACACGGGCAAGGGTGCGTGGAATGTAGCAGGCACACTCCATGTGCCGTTGCTGTGACGGCACACGGAGTGTGCCTACTACGTGACCCCCTTTCTAAACGGCCCCGTATCTGGTAAAACATTTTGGACGTGTGTTCCCACCCTGTTCGCTCATGCAAGGAGAAAGCCGTGATCCGCGCTCTTCTGTTAGCGGCGGTTTTTGCTTTCCTGGCCATGCTCCCCGCCGGGGGCCAGGACAAGGATAAAAATCCCGTGGTCGTCATGGATACCTCGCACGGCAAGATCACCATCGAGCTGAATCAGAGCAAGGCGCCGATCACGGTCAAGAATTTTCTGGCCTACGTGGATGACAAGTTTTACGACGGCCTGATCTTCCACCGCGTGATCCCCGATTTCATGATCCAGGGCGGCGGTTTCGAGCCCGGCTTGAAGGAAAAAAGGACGCGCGACCCCATCAAGAATGAATCGGACAACGGCCTGCTCAACGTCAAGGGCGCCATCGCCATGGCCCGCACCGACCAGCCCAACAGCGCCACCGCCCAGTTCTACATCAACGTCAAGGACAACCCGTTTCTCGACAAGGCCAAGGCAGACGACGGTGTCGGGTACTGCGTTTTCGGCCGGGTCATTAACGGCCTGGACGTAGTGGACAAGATTCGCAAGGTAAAAACCGCCACCAAGGGCGGCCAAAAGGACGTGCCCGTGCAAGACGTGGTCATTCGCTCGGTGCGGCGGGTGATGGGCAAATAAGCACGAGGAAACGGCCCGGCCGGGCCTTCGGGTCCGCGGATAAACGGGAGGGGTAGCAATGAAATGGGCTCGATGGCTGATCTTTCTGCCCCTGCTGGCGGCATCGGCTTGTTCCGCCAAACCCAATCCGGTGGTGGTGGTGGAAACCTCCATGGGTTCCTTCAAGGTGGAACTTTTTCAAGACAAGGCCCCGATCACGGTCAAGAATTTCCTGGCCTACGTGGACGACAAGTTTTACGACGGCCTGATTTTTCACCGTATCATGTCCGACTTCATGATCCAGGGCGGCGGCTTCGAGCCCGGTTTGAAAGAAAAGCGGACGCGCGACCCCATCAAGAATGAGTCGCACAACGGCCTGGAAAACAAACGCGGCACCCTGGCCATGGCCCGGACTGGTGAACCCCATAGCGCCACTGCCCAGTTCTTTGTCAACGTCAAGGACAATGACTTCCTGGACAAAGCCAAGGCCAAGGACCGTGTCGGCTACGCCGTGTTTGGCAAGGTCATCGATGGCATGGAAGTCGTGGACAAGATCCGAAAAGTGGAAACCCACAGTTTCAAAGGCCAGGATGACGTGCCCGTCGAGGACGTCGTCATTCAATCGATTCGCCGGGCACCGTAAGCAAGCCCGCCGGCGCGTCGGTAGCCGCAGGCTTCAGCCTGCGGAAAATCCGCACCCTGAAGGGTGCGGCTACCGACTCGCCTGCGGGCTTGGAGAATGAAAGGAACACGCCATGCACCGGATTGGCTATCCCACCCTGTTGGTTGTCCTTTTGCCGCTGGTGAACGCTCCCGGCCAGCAACCCGCCAAGCCGCCCGTTTATCCGCCCATCAATCCGGCGGCGGCCCGCCTCGACCAGACCATGGCCGGCCTGGACGGCCCCGGCTTCGCCATCGCTTACAGCGAGACCCGCGAAACGGTTATCGCCGCTTGCGAACGCGGTACCATTCAGATCTGGAAAAAAGACGTCCTGGTCGGCATTCGCGCCGGTTCCGGCTCGGCCAACGGCTTCAAAGGCCACGACGGGCCGGTCCTGGCCCTGGCCTGGAACGACGGTGCGATCCTCGCTTCGGCGGGCCTGGACCGAAAAGTGCAGATTTGGGATTTCACGGAGGGAAAGATCGTTCATTCCATGACCAGCTCGTTTCTGCCGCGAACCCTGGCGCTGGCGCCGGACAGCAAGCTCTTGGCCGCGGCCGGGGAGGATCCGGCCATCCAGCTGTGGGACACCGAGACGGCCAAGCCGGGTCTCAAGCTGTCCGATCATGCCGATTGGATCGAGTCGCTGGCTTTCAGTCCCGACGGCAAGCTGCTGGCCTCGGGCGACCACGGCGGCAAGGTCTGCCTGTGGGAAATGCCGGCGGGCAAGAAACTCCGCAACTTGCCCGCCCCGCCCATGCCGCCCCCCAAGGTGGCGTCCGATCCCTGGCCGGCATCCGCACTGGCGTTCAGTCCGGACAGCAAGCTGCTGGCCCTGGGGGAAGGCAACGGCACCATTCAACTCGTCAATCCGGCCGACGGCAAGATCGTGCGTTCCCTTCCCGGCCACACCAGCGCCGTGACCGGCCTGGCCTGGCACCCCACCGGCACCCTGCTCGTGTCCAGCAGCCGGGACCGCACCGTGCGCTTATGGAACCCGGTCAACGGCCAGGCCATCAAGACTCTGGAAGGCCACACCGCCTGGGTCGAGGGCGTG
>CAZFGM010000821.1:0-3132 GCA_964518515.1 uncultured Alcaligenaceae bacterium
AACGAGACTTCGTTTAGCTTCCCTAGTGCTTCGGGAGGCGGGCAAGGAGTTTTTCTCTCGGCAGCTCACGTTCAGGGAATCGGTCAAGACGGTAATTTGAGTGGCTGGATCGGAACGGACGGAACAACCCAGGTTATCCCTGAACCTTCGACGATGATCATTGCCCTGACCGGCCTGGTAGGTCTTGGCGTTGCCGGGGTTCGGCGTATCCGCCGTTCCCCACAGGTCGCTAGCGTATAGTTCTGGCCTTGGCGCTTCCCCGGCTGAAACGCCTATTCGGCCGGGTAAGCTGGATCGTATCTGCATTTTTCTCTGTTGGTGCCCAGAAAGAGAATTCTTGTGAAAAAATGTTTCTTTGCTCTGACCGACCTGTTGAGCTATGCCGGCTTCCGGTGGTTCCGCCCCCCACCCCTAGCCATGGCCTAGGCTTGTTGGTTACTATTCGTCTCGCCCGTTTGAAACCTCTTCTGGAAGTTTTTCGAGTTGTTACCGGCTGCCGCCGGTTCGACGCGGAAACCAAACTGGATCAATGCAGTGCCCGCTTCTTACAGAGGAGAATGGTTCGATGCTTCGATTAGGAAAGACCTGGCCCCTGGTGCTGCTCTTAGCCGGGGTCGGCTATTTCGCCACGCCGCCGCCGGCGCAGGCGGCTTTCGAACTTACCCTGAGCAATGGTATTAACCCAAAAAAGGTCGTAACAGACTTGGACATGGACGGGTCCGTGGAGTTTTTTGGAACCTACGGGAATTTCAATATTCGGTTTGTGGGAGGTATCTCTAAACCGCTTATTGGTAACCCTTACTTGGCGGAAATGGACATCACTTCCTTGTCTGTTACCACCTCGACGGGAGGCACGCTCAGGATCTACCTGACCGACACCGACTTTTCCATAGTGCCTGGGGCAAACGGCACAGCTTTGCTGCGAAGTTCCATCGGCGGGAATATATCGGCGGGGGGCGGTGTCACTTTCCAGAGCTGGGTCAATTACGGCCCGGGAGGCAACCATATGTACGGCGGCACCGGCCCTCCTCTCGACCCGGTCCCCGGTGGTCTGATCGCTACGACAGGGGTGCAACCTCCCACAGGTTCCCTGACGGGCAATGCCTTTGCTGACGACTCCATGATTTCGTTTGACCTGACCACTCCAGGCTCCTTTTCCATGACGAGCTTGACCAAAGTAGTGCTGCCTGCGGGGGGCTTGTTTTCCAGCACGGATGGGGTAACGCAAGTAATTACCCCCGAGCCTGCCACCCTGGCCTTGGTTTTGGCGGGGCTGCCTTTGCTGGGTTTCTCCCGGTACTGGTGGCGGCGCCCGAAGGTCGGCCCGGCGGCCTGCTAATCGCTGCTGGGTTCTTGGGGGACCTGCCCTTCCTCGGCCTGGGCCACTGGTTGCGGCGCCGTTGGATAACGGCCTGAAGTGCCCTCCTCCCCGGAGGGCTGAACCGGCGGAGGAAGGACCCTTCCGCCGGCGTCCGCCTCATTTGCTAACCCGCCGTCGCGCGGCTGCCCGCGCGGCGACCTTATTTGGTAGAAGAAAGGAGTCCGGACGTTTCCCGTTCCGTGCCGACGTTACGACCGGCACCTAATAATTTCAACAGGGACAGGATGGGGCCGAGTTCGCAGGTGTGAAAAAAAGCATTTCCCGGCGGTGCCCGATAAGTGAGGTTATTTTATGACGAAACAGGTTTGGCGCTTGGCCGTGGTGGTAGCATTGCTGCTCCCGGCAAGCCCGCAACTCTTGGCGGCTCCGGTCCTTAAATTCGACGCCAAGGGTGAAGATGGGACCAAAGTTGGTGAGATCACGATCGATACGTTCAAACAGTACGACCCAGGCGGCGGGGTATTCGGTGTGACCATCGCCGGCGGTTTCAAAGCCGACCCTGCCTGTCCGTTGGCCCCGGGCTTCCAGTACTTCTGGATTCAAGCCTATATCGGTCAGCCCACCCTCTACTCGTGGGAGGACAAGACCAAGTGGTCCTATGACCGCACCCGGGACGCCACGGACGACAAGAAAATCGCGGACGGCTCTCCCTTCTACGTAAACCAGCGGCCCGCTACGAATGGCTACGGAGACCAACCGTCGGACAATCGCTTCACCGACGGGAACAAGATCGAATTCCTGTTCCAGACCGCCCTGGTCTGCGCCAAAGAGGGCACTGGCGGCGCGAAGGGCGTCATCAACATGATCGATGGCTTCACGTGGGGATTTAAGTGGGTCGAGAATGCGGATAAGACGCATACGTACACGGCGACCGCCCCGGTGCATTCGACGGCAAACTTCGGCGACCTGATGACGGCCTTTAAAAACGACCCCGACCAGGCTACACTTGGGGATAAGTGGACCCTGCAACGCGGTACCTGTTGCGTGCCGGAACCTTCGACCCTGTTTTTAGGATTGCAGGTGCTCTGTCTTCTGGCCGGTTTCGCCGTCTGGCGGTACCGGGCTTCGGTTCGGCGCGTCCCCGTCCTGGCTGTTTCTTGATGCTAACCCTGTAAAACCTTGTGGAAACCCTGGGTGGTCGGGGATTTATTTGTCCGAGCCGGAAGCGTAAGCGACGGCCGAAGGCTGGCGTGGCCGTCGCTTACGCTTCCGGCTCGGAACCGGCGCGAGTGCCTCGGTCAGACTACCCTTGATGCTATCTATTGGAGGAAGCCATGTTCCGGCTGCTGATTCCGTTAGCGATTTTGTGGCTTGGGCTTTCCCTCAATCCTCTGGCGAGTGAGGAGGCCCCTGCCCCTGTAATGACCTGGATGGTAATGTCACAAACCGGACGGCAACGGGAAACCGTACCGCCCGTGGTGCTGTACATCGATGCCGAGGGGCGAAAGCAGGCGCAGGGATTCGCCGCGAAAACGTCCTGGGCGGCCCAGATCGGACCTGAGGAGATGGCTAAAATTATGCCCCAGCTCGACCGCAAGCCCGCCAAGGATGCCACGGGCCGGAGTTTCCAAGTTGTCTTCGGCAACCCCAAAGGAAAGGCGGCCTCTTTCGCCCTCACCGAGCCCACCGCCAAGGCATTCGCCCTGAAACTTCGGGGCGACCTTCTTATTTCCAAAGATGCCATCCGGGCGGTCCAAGATTTCGGCAAAACCTTTGGCTGGTGAGTGATCGGGTCTGTCAAAGGTAAGTTC
>CAZFGM010000822.1:0-3131 GCA_964518515.1 uncultured Alcaligenaceae bacterium
GCTCGCCCTGGATAAGAAGACAGGCAAGACCATCTGGCAAAGTGGCGAATTTAAGAACCAGGCGCCCTATTCTTCGATGGTTGTTGCCGACATCCGTGGGGTTCGCCAGTATATTCAGACCAGCTATGTGGGGGAGCTCGAAGGGGGTGTCGTCAGCGCCTTCCGGGCCATGGATGGCAAGGTGCTGTGGAACATGCCAATCTTCAAGGGCTCTAGCTACGCCATTTGTCCCACGCCGATCATCAAGGGGAACCAGGTCTACGTAACCTCCGGCTACGGCGGCGGCTGCCACCTTTTCGAGATCGGCAAGGACTTCAAGGCCAAGGACCTCTTCTCCAAAAGTAAACAAAAGACTGTCAAAAATACCCACGGTGGCGTGGTGGCCATCGGCGACCATATTTTCGGCCATTCCGAAGGGCTTGGCTGGGTGTGCCAGGAATGGAATAAAGGCGAAATCGTCTGGAGCGAACGCAACAAGTTCGAATGCAGGAGCGGGGCGATCACCGCGGCGGAAGGGCGCCTGTATTTATACACGGACGAGGGCGAAGTCGCTTTGGTCGAGGCAAACCCCGCGGAATTCAAGGAAGTCAGCAGCTTCACCATCCCGGAAAAATCGAAAATTCCGCAAACCCGCCCGACCAGCAGGGCGAGCAAAATCTGGGCCCACCCCGTCATCGCCAATGGCCGGCTGTACCTGCGCGACCACGAGTTTATCTTTTGCTATGATTTGAAGAAATGACAGTTCCTCCCCGCTCCCCCCGCCAGCCGGAAATGGTCCAAGCGGAAAGGTCTCGGCGGGGGGAGAGGGGCCGGGGGTGAGGGGGGTATTGGGTGTCATGGGTGCCATGCATGGAACCCACGGGGTTCATTTTCCCGAAATCGAGATGGTAAAATGGCCGCCCTGACCCCCTTGCAAAATGAACGCCTCAACCGCTTGCTCGACGCCCTCCTGCCCGCCAACCGCTTCTTCGCGAAGAAATTCGCCGACTCCGGCCTGGGCCGGGCCGACATTCGTACCGCGGCGGACCTCAAACGGCTCCGCTTCACCACCAAGGCGGAGCTGGTGGCCGACCAACAGGCCCACCCGCCCTACGGCTCCGGCTTGACCTTCCCGCTGGAAGCCTACACCCGTTTGCATCAAACCTCCGGGACGCAGGGCAGTCCCCTTCGCTGGCTCGATACCCCCGAAAGCTGGGAAAACCTGAAACAAAGCTGGTGCCGGATTTTCGAAGTGGTGGGCGTGCAGCCCGGCAAAGATCGTTTGTTGTTCGCGTTTTCCTTCGGCCCATTCCTGGGTTTTTGGACCGCCTTCGAGGCCGCCGAGGGCATCGGCTGCATGCGGTTAGCCGCAGGAGGGATGAGCAGCCTGGCCCGTTTGCGGTTGCTGCTGGACACCGGGGCGACGCTCCTGCTGTGCACGCCGACCTATGCGCTGCACCTTGCCCAGGTAGCGGCGGAGAACGGCATCGTCCTGCGGAAGTCGACGCCGGGATACGCCTTGCGGGCCCTGATCGTCGCCGGCGAACCAGGCGGCAGCATCCCCGAAACCAAGGCCCGCATCGAGGAAGCCTGGCACGCGCGGGTTTTCGATCACCACGGCATGACCGAAATCGGACCGATGACGATTGAATGCCCGGAAGTTCCCGGCGGTCTGCATATATTAGAAGAAGATTACCTGACCGAGGTCATCGACCCCGCGACCGGCGCGGAGGTCCCCCCCGGCCAGGTCGGCGAACTGGTGGTGACCAACCTCTGCCGGGTGGGTAATCCGCTGTTGCGTTACCGAACCGGGGATCTGGTCCGCTTCGCTCGGAAGCCCTGCCCTTGCGGCCGGCCCTATGCCCGGTTGGAAGGCGGCATCCTGGGCCGGACCGATGATATGATCTCGATTCGCGGCAATAACTTTTACCCCACAGCCCTGGAAGGGGTAATCCGGCGTTTCAAGGAGGTCGCTGAGTACCGCGTCGAGATCGACACCAGCGCCCCCCTCGCCGAGCTGCGGGTGGAGATTGAACCGTCGCCTGGGCATGACGCGACCTTGGCCGAGCGCATCGCCCAGAGCATCCGCGACGATCTTTTGTTTAGGGCCGAGGTGGTGGTGGTGCCAGCGGGAACGTTGCCGCGGTTCGAGATGAAGGCCCAGAGGATCAAACGGAAGCCGGTATAGAAGTGGTTTGCAGGTCAATGTAGTCCTCACGCTCCGCGTGAGGTCGGGGCCGCCGCGAGTGTGACGCCAACCTCACGCGGAGCGTGAGGGCTACATTGACAGACCACGGTTTTTTTGGAGCCATCATGAAACTCCCCTTGCACCGCCTGGCCTTCTTGTTCCTGGTCCTTTCCCCCGTCCTGGCCCAGGCTGGCGACTGGTTTCACTGGCGCGGCCCCTTCCAAACGGGCGTTTCACCGGAGACTAACCTGCCGGACAAGTTTTCGACCGACGGCAATAACCCCGAAAACCTGGTCTGGAAGGCCCCCTATGGTTGCAGGTCCACGCCGCTGGTGATGAACGGCCGGGTCTTCATCATCAATAACACGGGCAAGGGGATCACCGAGCAGGAGCGCGTCATGTGCATCGACGCCGACACCGGCAAGGTCCTGTGGCAGCACAAGTTCAACGTCTGGCACACCGACATCGTCAGCGCCCGCTTGGGCTGGACCAACCTGGCCGGCGATCCCAAGACCGGCAACATCTACGCTCACGGCACGCAGGGCCTGCTCATTTGCTTCGACAGGGACGGCAAGATCAAGTGGCAACGCTCGCTTTCGGAGGAATTCGGCCGCATCAGCGGTTACGGCGGCCGCATCTGCACCCCCACCGTCGTCGACGATCTGGTCATCATCGGCATGCTCAACTCAAGCTGGGGCGACCAGGGCAAGGGGGGCAACCGCTTCGTCGCTTTGAATAAGGAAACCGGGCAGGTGGCCTGGTGGGCGGAGCCGGGCGGTCAACCGAAAGATTCTTATTACTCGGTGCCCGTGACGGCCGTCATCAGCGGGCAGAAGCTCCTCATCAGCGGCGGCGCCGACGGCGGCATCTATGCCATGAAGGTGGGCACCGGCGAGGTTGTCTGGACCTACCAGCTCGGCACCGCCATGGTCAATTGTTCGCCGGTGGTGGACGGCAACTTCGT
>CAZFGM010000823.1:0-3121 GCA_964518515.1 uncultured Alcaligenaceae bacterium
GTTTAGCGGGGAGCCGGAGGCGACCGGTCGCCTCCGGCTCCCCGCTAAACTTGGAATAACAACTAACACGGCCGGCTGGGGTTGGCAATGGGAATTTCTCCCTTCCTCTGCTACGATGAAAACATGTCCCCGGCAAACCCTTTGATGCACCAGGCGAACATCGTCGGGCCGGCACAATTCGAGATTGTGGCGGCGCCGCGGCCGACCCTGCACGGACCGGGGGAAATCCTGCTGCGCACCGCCGCTTGCGGCATCTGCTCCGGCGACTTGATGCCCTGGTATCTAGAAAAAAAAGTCGGCACGGTCCTGGGCCACGAGGTGGTGGGCCGCGCGGTTGCAGTGGGACCGGAGGTCAGTCATATTCGGGCCGGGGACCTGGTTTTTGTCCATCACCACGCCCCTTGCCGGGAATGCGACGCGTGCCGTAGAAAAAACTACGTGCATTGTCCGACCTGGCGGGCCAGTAAGCTTGATCCGGGCGGCATGGCCGAGTACATTCGCGTGCCGGCGGTCAACGTCAACAACGATTGCTTCGCCGTCAATGACCTGAGCGCCGAGCAGGCGGTCTTTATCGAGCCGCTGGGTTGCAGCGTGAAAGCCGTGAACCAGGTGCAGGACAAGGGCTATCGATCCGGCGCGGTCATCGGCTGCGGCGTGATGGGCCTGTTGAACCTGGCGGCGGCGCGGGCCCTGGGCATAGCGCGACTCGTGGCCGTGGAACCGGATGCGGCCCGACGGAACTGGGCCTTGACCTTCGGCGCCGATGAAGTTTTCACCGACGAAGAGGCGCGCCAGGGCAAGGTGGGGCCGGTCGATTTTGTCATCATCGGGCCTGGTTTCCCCGAAGTGATTGGGCAGTCCCTCACCTGCCTTCGTCCCGGAGGAACCGCGGTGCTGTTCACGCCGACCCCAACCGGCGTGCGAACCTCGCTGGATCTAGGGGATCTTTATTTCCGCGAAATTAACCTGGTCCCGTCTTATTCCTGTGGACCGGAAGACACGCGACAGGCTTATCAACTTTTGCGGGAGAAGCGGATTCCCGTGGAAAAAATGGTAACTCATCGCTTTGGCCTGGCCGAGGTGCAAAAAGCCTACGACACGGCCCGCCGGGGAGGCGCGGCCCTGAAAGTTCTGGTAACCTTCAAGGAGAAAAACGATCATGCAAGCGAGTAGTTGCGAGCGGAAAAGCGCCGCGGCGGACCAGGCCCAGGGGGTCTGTTCCCGCGTCATGCGCTTTGCTGATTTTCACTGGCAGGGAGTCCCCGTGACGGAGTATAAAGCGCCGGCGGATCACTGGTGCGGCATCTCCCGCGCCGTCTTGATTGGCGACCGAGGGGAAGCGACGAAGTTTGACCTGCGCTATTTCGAAATTGCGCCGGGCGGATTCAGCTCTTTGGAAAGCCACGCTCACGAACACGCCGTGGTTGTGCTGCGCGGCAAGGGAGAGGTCCAGCTCGGCGACCAGGTGCACGCGCTCGGATACGGCGATGCGGTTTACGTGGCTCCCCATGAAGTGCACCAGTTCCGCAACCCCTTTGCCGAGCCGTTCGGATTTCTGTGCATTGTTGACACCCGGCGTTAGAGATTTGTTTACGTTTAGCGTTCGCATGATGGGCGAGCGGCCGGTGTAAACCGGCCGGTTCACACCGGCCGCTCGCCCATCATCCCCGTTGAGGATGACGATGGCTGACGGCAAATGGATCTCCGGTTTGCAGGCGACGACGCCGCTGGTCGAAGCGGCCCGGCGGGTGTTGAAAATCCGCCTGGGGGTGGTCCGCGATTATCTGCCGCTGGTCTTGCACGAAGCGGACAAGGACCCGGAGCACGTGCATCAGTTGCGCGTCGGCACGCGGCGGGCGGCGGCGGCCTTGCGCATCTTCGCCGACTGCTTGCCGAACAAGGCGTTCCAGCGCGTCCGAAAAACCCTGCGCCGCCTGCGCCGCGCCGCGGGCCAAGCCCGCGACTGGGACGTCTTCGTGATGGAGCTCGGGGCGCGGCTGACCAAGGCTCCCGCCCGGCAAAAACCGGGCCTGGATTTTCTCCTCGGCTATGCTTTCGCCCAGCGCGAGGCGGCCCAGACGCACTTGCGGCAAACCGCTCCGGACAAACCCATCGACCAACTCATCGCGGAAACACTGTCTGCCATCCGCGCTCCCGACAAAACGCATTCGCAATTGCGCGACCTGGCTTGTCCGCTGGTCGGGGAGTTGATCCAGGACCTGGAAAAAGCCGCCGCCCGCAATCTCGAGCGCTACGACCGGCTGCACCAGGTTCGCATTCTCGGCAAGCGCCTGCGCTACGCCATGGAGGTAGTGGAAAGCTGCTTCGACCCGCCGTTTCGGGAAGAATATTATCCGGCCGTCGAACAAATGCAGGAGATCCTCGGCCGGGCCAACGACAGCCATGTCGCCGGTCAACGATTGACCGCCTTGAGCAAACAGTTAAAAGCCAGCCGGCCCGCCGAGTGGAAGCGCTGGCAAGCGGGCATCGAGGAACTACGGCAATTCCATCGCCAGCGCTTGCCCGAGCAGCGCCGCCTCTTCGAGCAATGGTGGGGCGATTGGGAAAAATCCGGGGCCGGAGAGGCGTTGCGCGCCTTAGTGAAAAATTGAACGGCTCTTGCCTTCATTTCCCTTTCGTGTCACACTTGGAAGGTATCTTTTCTCGGCTACCGCTGCTTGGTCCCCACCCTCGTTCCGCCGGCCGAGGAGGGAACGATGCCTACCGATCCCCTCGAGTACGTTCTGGAAGCGGCCCAGCAATCGGGCCTGATTTCCGGCCCCGACCGCGACAAGATCACGCGCGAATGGCCGAACAAACCCTCCACCATTCAGGATGTGGCCGCCCGGCTTGTCGAACAGAAAGTCCTCACCCCGTATCAGGGGGACCAGCTCGTGGCCGCCCAGGGCGAGAAGTGCGTGCTGGCGGGGCGCTATCACCTTCTGGAAAAACTCGGCGAAGGCGGCATGGGAGCGGTCTACAAGGCGCGGGACACCAAGCTGGACCGGGTGGTGGCCCTCAAGGTCATGGCGCCGCACCATGTCAACAACCTGGACGCCGTGGCCCGCTTTCATCGCGAGGCCAAGGCGCTGGCCAAGGTGTCGCACCCGGCCATCGTGCA
>CAZFGM010000824.1:0-3117 GCA_964518515.1 uncultured Alcaligenaceae bacterium
GCCGGCTTCGACCGCAACACCGGCTTCTTCCGCGACCAGGTCGGGCCGATCATGAAGTCGCCCTTCCGCTTCCAGCGCCACGGCCAAGCCGGCGCCTGGGTCTCCGAGCTTTTTCCCAACATGGCCCGACACGTGGACAAGATGGCCTTCCTGTACTCGTGCTGGACCGATTCCAACAATCACGCGCCGGCCCTGCTCAAGGTCAACAGCGGCATGACGCGCATGGGCTTTCCCTGCCTGGGCGCCTGGGTGACCTATGGCCTGGGCAGCGAAAGTCAAAACCTGCCGGCTTTCGTCGTCATGTACGACACGCTGGGCCGCGGCCTGCCCAAGGGCTACGCCCAGAACTGGGGGGCCGGTTTCCTGCCCAGCATCTACCAGGGCACCGCCCTCAAGCCGCAAGGCGCCCCCATCGACAACCTGTTCCGCGCCGGCGACATGACCGACGCCCAGCAGAGGGCCCAGCTCGATTTGCTGGCCCGCCTCAATCAACGGCGGATTCAGCACAGGCCCGAAGACTCCGAGTTGGCCGCGCGCATCGAGACTTTCGAGCTGGCCTACCGCATGCAACTCGCCGCTCCGGAAGCGCTCGACGTCCACCAAGAAACTCCGGCGATCCACCGCCTGTACGGCATCGACAACCCGCGTTGCGCCCACTTCGCCCGCCAGTGCCTGATGGCCCGCCGCCTGGTCGAGCGCGGCGTGCGCTGCGTGCAAATCTATTCCGGCGGCGAGGAAAACGAACGCAGCTGGGACGGCCATCAGAACATCCACGCCAACCACACCGGCTTCGCCGCCGAGACGGATGTTCCCATCGCCGGCTTGCTCACCGATTTGCACCAGCGCGGCCTGCTGGACTCGACCCTGCTGATCTGGGGCGGAGAATTCGGCCGCTTGCCGCTGGTCCAGCGCGGCGGCACCGGCCGCGACCACAACCCGCACGCCTTCACCGTCTGGCTGGCCGGCGCCGGCGTCAAGGCCGGCACCCAATACGGCGCCACCGACGAGATCGGCCACCGCGCCGTCGAAAACCGCGTCAGCATCCACGACCTGCACGCCACCATCCTGCACCTCATGGGCCTGGACCACACCCGCCTGACCTACCGCTCCAACGCCCGCGACTTCCGCCTGACCGACGTGCACGGCGAGGTGGTGCGCGAAGTGGTGGCGTGACAGGGATGACCGCTTGGGAACGAGGGTAGCATGGTTCCGGCCCCTATTCGCCGGACGCAATTATGGCTTTCCCCTTCGACGCGACCCTGAAGGACATTGTGCAACAACATGCGGGCGATTTCGCGCCTCTGCTGGGGCTGCCCACGCATTTGCCCATCAGGCCGCTCAATGTCGACCTTTCCACTATCTCCGCGGCCACGGACGTTGCCCTGGGATACGGCGAGCCCTTACAGGAAATTGCCGACATCAACTTTCAATCCGGGCTTGACAGCCAGATTGACGGCCGGCTGCACCTCTACAGCGCGGCCTTGTACCACCATTACCATGTGCCGGTCCGCAGCATTCTGGTCCTGCTTCGTCCGGAGGCCGATCATTCGCGCTTGACAGGGAAACTCCTATACCAATGCGGACAGAGTCGGGTAGAATTTCAATATGAAGTGGTTCGCTTGTGGCAGCAGCCGGCAGCCACTTTCATGCAAGGCGGGTTGGGCCTGCTGCCCCTCGCCCTGCTGGGCAGTTTTCCGGGAGGCCTTGCGCTGGAAGACGGCATCGCGGCCATCATTCAGCAAATGGACGAAAAGTTGCGGGTAACGACTAACCATTATGACGCCGCCAAGCTTATGACGGCTGCCTATATCTTGGCCGGCTTGCGCTTGGAACGTGGAACCGCGACACGGCTTTTTCGAGGAGTTGGTCTTATGAAAGAATCGACGACCTACCAGGGATTGATTGAAGAAGGCGAAATCAGGGGCGAAATCAGGGGCGAAATTAAGGGCGAAATCAAGGGCGAAATCAAAGCTAATATAAAAACCTTGCTTCGCCAAGGCCGCAAGAAATTCGGGGCCCCGACGGAAGCGACGGAAACCGCCATCCTGTCCATTACAGACGTGGAGCGTCTGGAGCGCTTGTCCGACGCCGTTCTCACGGTTGCCAGCTGGCCAGAGCTCCTGGCCACGCCGTAACTGGCCTTGGCAGCCGCAGCGCGTGCTCCCCAGGATCTCTTCCAAAACCGCGCGCGATGAGAGCGGCCTCAAGGGCCTCGACCCTACCCGCCTACCGCTCTAACGCCCGCGATTTCCCCCTGACCGACGTGCACGGCGAGGTGGTGCGGGAAGTGGTGGCGTGATAGGAATGACAGGATGAAGGGATGAAAGGATGAAGGGATGAGATAGATTTGAGCCCTGTTTTTGAGCGCCTTATTCGCCGTCACACCTGCACGGCTACTTCGGAAAATCGACATGAACTGGTTTGACATATGCGGCGTACCTCATGAGCGAACCTTCGCACATGACTGCCGTCTTTCTTCACTTCCCAATGAGTGGGAGCGTGAGCTTGCCGCACTCTGGAGAGTAGAGACAGACGTCTTCAACGGCGCGTACCTTCAATTTCTCACTAATTGGGGCCAGGAAAGTTACCTTTATTCCAGCCGAGCCTTGAACAAGATCGGCGCCCGAAAAAAGGCCGACATCGTTGACCGTTGCCAGGCGCTTGTTGACGAGCACTTCGACTGGAAAGGGAAGTCAAACGCCGAGCTGCTAAAGTTGCTGCCGAACGCTGTTTTGGACTCCGAAGGCAAGCAAAGGAAGGCCCCTGGCTCGGTTTTGCCCGAAGCTGTTGTCGCGCGCATTTATGAGTTGTCCTACGAGTACATGAACTGCCCTGATGATGTTGAGCAACTTGCTCGGAAGTATTACCGTTCTCATATTCCCGAGCTCGAGCAATGCGTCAAGGAAAAGGAGACAGAGGCTCGAAAAAAGCGGGAAGGGGCTTTTGCTATTCTAGAAGCCGACCTGCGGGCCGCGGAACAAGTCAACTCAGAGAATGTGAAACAAGGCAAGGCGTGTCCGAAATGTGGCTTTTCCTACTCTTGGAATGAAGGAAAGTGTGGCCACTGCCACTATCACCGAGAATGAACGGGGCGAGACAACTAAAAGGAGTTTGCCA
>CAZFGM010000825.1:0-3116 GCA_964518515.1 uncultured Alcaligenaceae bacterium
GGTTATAATGACGCAAAAAGGAGGTGGCCCATGGTGTTGGATGAAGAGGGTCTTTTTGAGGGGGAACATGGCGTGGGCAGATTTTATGTGAAATTTGAAGTGGCTAATAATGATGACATGGCCCTGGCACGCCAAGGAATGTTGGATCCTGCCAAAATCCGCCGGCTAAAATTGCGCGGCTTGGTGGATCCCGGGGCCACGCGTCTGGTCCTTCCAGAAAAGGCCGTCAAGAAACTTGGTTTACCTGTAACCAAGAAAGTCCAGGTTCGTTACGCCGATCGGCGCAAAGCCACGCGCGACGCGGTTTCGAATGTTCATGTCGAATTGCTCGGACGGACGGGCACGTTCACCGCCATGATCGAGCCAAAACGCCGATCGGCTCTGATCGGGGCCATCGTTCTGGAGGATTTGGATTACATGGTCGATTGCACGCATCAGCGCTTGGTGCCCCGTAATCCCAAGTTTGTGGTAAGCGAGATTGAGTAAGCGAACTCCAGCAAAAATGTGGGCAAATCTTCTTCGGGTGTACCCATCGTTTCCGGACCTGTTTGCTGGATCCTCCCAGAAGAAGAGAGTAGGATGAAGAGTAAGATTAGGAAGACGATTAGGAACAAGATTAAGAGTGAGAGAAGGATCTGAAGGGGGGGGTTTCTTACTCGTAAATCTTTATCTTGCTCCTAGTCCTCTTCCTAATCCTAATCGTATTCTTAATCTTTCTCTCTTCTTCGAGCACGTGAGAGGTCCCCGGAAACGGTGGGCACACTCCCTCCTTCGCGGGAATTTTAACCATTTAAGCCTTTACAGCTTCGGCGGGGGCGAAGGCGGCGGCGGCACGGCGGGCGGTGGCGGCGCGCCGGGAAAGACGGCCGGCGGCGGTCCCACCGGCACCGGCAAGATCGGGATGCCGGGGGTAGCGGTCGGAGCGGGCGGCGCTGCCTGGGGAATGCACACGCCGCCAAAAGGCGGCGTCTTCGGATCGAAACGGACCCGGCCAGGAAACACCCGGTCCAAAAAATCCGCTCCCGGATGCGAGCTGCACCCCGCCAGCGCCAGCACCAACATCGGCAAGAGTCGCTTCATGCGTGGTTCCGTGAAGTTACCATAATATCGGAAAAACGGGGGTTTTGCCCTGAGGAGCCGGTCGATACCGGTTTGACCCCAAGCAAGGATTTGATAAAGTGTGCGGAATAATAGGAGAGAGAGTGGGAAAGCGCGCAAGGTGACAGGGCAGACCTTCTGGCTTGGCGCTGTCACGCGGTCACGCCCCCGGCAATCTGGCCGAGAGCGTCCACCAGGCCCTCAAGAACAAGAGCAAGTTGCACGTAGCGATCGAGATGGATCTCGGCCTCCAGACACCGGTCGAGCATGGCCAGGAGCTGGTCGGCGGAAAGGCGCTGCACCAGGGCGTGGACAAGACGCACATCTTCCGGCTCCTCTGAGGCCGGACTGCCGCCCAGACTGACGGTCAAGGAATCCTTCAAAAACTCCATCAGCAGGCGCAGGACCAGGGCGGCGCGGCGGCGCTGGGCCGCCGCTTCCTTGCCGGCCTCCTCGACGAATTCCAGCCATTGCTTGCCCAGGCCGACCGTGTCTGGTTGCGGCCGGCTCAGACCTTCGAGCAGGACTTCACGAAATTCCCAGAGCGCGGCATCGGCAAGAGCGGCCGCCTGCCCCGGACTGCCGCCCGCCAGGGCCACCGCCCGGCGCAAGTGCGGACTCTCCTGGACACCCCGGGCCTTGAGCAAATCCAGGACAATATCCTCAGGCAGCGGGCGGAAACGCACCACCTGGCAGCGCGACACCACCGTGGCCAGTTGCCTTTCCGCGCTGGTGCCGATCAGGATGAAGACCGACCGGGGCGGCGGCTCCTCCAGGGTTTTCAGAAAGCAATTGGCCGAGGCGGCGTTCAAATCGTCGGCGTCATCGACCACGGCGACCTTGCCGCGGCCGCGCGCCGCTTTCAGCGTGAATCCGCGGCACAGTTCGCGCATCAATTCAATGGGGATTTCATTGCTTTCCTCCGGCCGTTCGAGAGTGAAATAATCGGGATGCGTGCCTGCCTGGACCAGGGCGCAGGCCGAACATTCGTCGCAGGCCTGCAAACGGCCGGCCGGCGCCGCCTCACACAGAAGGGCCTTGGCCAGTTCGCCGGCGAAGAGCCGCTTGCCCACCCCCGGCGGCCCGGTGAACAGATAGGCGTGTGCCAGCCGGCCGCGCCCCCAGGCGTGGCTGAAGGCTTCGACCAAAGATTCGTGGCCGCGAAGGCGCTTCCAGGACATTTGGCACATACTTTCTATGCTTAAGATTCCCTCAATACTCGGACCGCTTCAACCAAGTCATTAACATTAACCAACGGATGGAAAATAACGCGCAATTTTTCTGGGGATCCCCGGCTTTTTTCATCAGGCGCTGAAGAAAAGTTGCCGAACTTGGACGGACTCCCGTTACGGCCCGAAGAACATGAAGGAATCGCTTGGAGTGAAGGATGGGCAGCTGGTTTTTACGAAGCAGGTCCGCCATCTTACCAAGGGCCACATCGTGAGGAACCGGTTGCAATTCGGAAACTGCCTCATAGACGTGTTGCTCTCGAACCAAACGCAGAATATGGTCATCGACGGCAAACCGGCTAATCTCATACGTCTTAGTTAATTCCTCATCCTCGATTAGTTAGACCCACCGGAATAAAAGCAACCTGTCCCGAATGCTCCCCGGCCACGATTGTGAACACTCTCAACCGGTACTCGAAGAGCCATATTACACCGGTGAGAAAAGGTTAGCAAGTCCCGCAGCATTATACTGATTTTGCTTCAGGATTTCGCGCGGCACAAATTGGCCAAGCGTGGTCTTTCGAGCAGCTTCATAAACTTTCAAGAACTTTGACCCGTGGAAACGTCTTTTACCCAAACATCAGGTCGTCGATTGATCCCTGTAAGAGCCTTGATAACCCCCCACGCGGCTGCGCCGCGAGACATCCCGAAGGAACTGTACCAAAATGGTGCGCGCTGTACTACGGCGCTACACAGTTCCTTGGGAGATGTTCCCTGATTTATTTCGGTACCAGATCACGCCCAGGGAATAAACGTCGTCGCGGCGGTCGGGCTTGAGGCCGTGCTTCT
>CAZFGM010000826.1:0-3103 GCA_964518515.1 uncultured Alcaligenaceae bacterium
ACACCATGCCCTGGGAAATCAATTTCCGAGAATCGGTGGGGGATGATTTGCGCTGGTTTGGCGCCAGCAGGGCCGGATCATTCTTCAGGCTATCCGCAAACGATTGGCGGAAAACCCGCTTCAAGAAACGCGCAACCTGAAAACCCTGAGGCCAAACCCTGTTGCCCAACGCGAGTTCCGGTTGCTTGGCAAATATCGCGCCCTGTTTAACGTGCAAGAACAAGAAAAAACCGTGACCGTCATTGTCGTTGGTGAAAAACGTGGCAATGTGCTCTTGGTCCAGGGAGAGGAGTTCAAGGAACATGAAAGTCATACCGCTGAGTGAGGCCAAGACTCGTTTGAGCCGTTATGGCAAACTGTGCCACAGCGAGCCGGTGATTGTCACCGTCAACGGCATTCCCGCGTTCGAGCTGGTTCCGCTGGATGAAAACGACGACTTGATCAATCAGTTCCTGGAACACAACCCCCGCTTCCGCAAAAAAAAAGATTGACGGAGAAAACGGTGTCGGCCAAGGCGCTGCTCAAGAAGCTTCGTAAGGCATAGAAGGGTTGGGTCTTGTTGCGCGGGGTCACCGGTTCGGCGCCGCGGCCCGACCGGAGGTCTCCCGTTCATCGTGCGGTCACGGTCAGAAGAGGAGGCCTGCGGTCGGGATTCAGGGAATACATGGTTCCCTCTCATCCCGCCTTATGCAGTTTGGCGTCGAAGGCCGTGGGGTCAACAATGCCGTAATTGTCCAGCATCACGCGCGCGGCGACGAGATGATATTCCAGCACCTTATCGCTTTCGGGAAAGGCAGGTAGAATGAGAGCCGCGCTGGACTCTTGGTGTTCATACACGCGGGCTGGCGGCGGATCGTGTGTCACCAGCCGGCAAGAAAAGCCAAGCCCCCGCAATACCCGGTCCAGTTGGCCGTAGGTCACATCGGTCCTTTTCATTCTGGCGTTCCTTTCGTTCTGGTGTGCCACTCCCACTTGAGATGGCGCAGTGTCGCAATTGCCCGACGATTTATTACCTGATGTTTCGGCACACGCACCCGCACGGTCTTCCTGCCTTTCTTGGGTTGATGAGTTGCGTCTGCGCGGAAATAACTCTGGATGGCCAGCCAGCAGGTTCTCCCCCGGGCCGCATCGAACAGGATCAAGATGACCGGCATCTTCTCGTGCATCCACAGGTTGTAATCCCGAATGTCCAGGTCAAAAACGTAGTCCGGGCCGACGGCTTCTATTGTTTCGGTTGCCTTGAGCTGGAGCAGCAGAAACCCCGGCTCGACATATCCCTTGGCGTCGTAGGTGAACAGGATCAGATCGTAGCCGTAGTCGCTGCCGAGCCGCTGGACGGTTTGGCCCTCTTCGAGAATGAACCCTTCCACGTAGTGGACGCCCAGATCCGCGATTACATGCTGCCGCGTGCGCTGCTTGCGCGGACCGAAAATCTGCCTGGTCATGAATCGTCCTGCCGGGTTGGGGGCTTACTACATATTCTACGCGGAGGCACCACCCCGAAATCAAGAAAACAGCAAGATTCAGCAAGGTCGGAGGCGAGGGAAGGGCAACACTGTTCGGCGTGGGTCTCCGACCCCGCCGCCGCCCGACCGAAGGTCTCCCGTTCGCCGAACGGGTCACGGTCAGAAGAGGAGACCTGCGGTCGGCGGACCGGCGAGGTCGGAGACCCGCGCCGAACAAGGGCGGCGGAAACAGGTAAAATTTCCCCTCCATTCAAATTCAAGTTTGCATGGCATTATCTACAAGTTACAATAAGGCCATGGACATTGAATTGAACGAATCCTGGCAAAAGGCCCTGGATCAGCAAAAAGAGGAACCGTTACGGATCGTTGATCCACGGAATCAGAAAGCCTACGTCTTGCTGCCGGCCGAGATGTACGACCAATTGCGGTGCCCAACCCCAGCGGACGAAAACGCTAGCGCCGTCGCCCCTGGCGTCAGCCGATCCCGGGAAGCCTTTTTGCGTGACCTACCCCAACTTCTGGCGGATGCCAAACAGGATCACTGGTGGGCCGCTTACCATGGCGACCTGCGCATCGGCATCGCCCATTTACCCCAGGAACTCCTCCGGGAAATCATCAAGCGCGGCATTCCCAGCGACCAATATTTCCTAGGGGTTATCCGCACCCACGACCCGGAACCCGAAGAAATAGAACTTCGCCATGGCCATCATTTCGAACCTCTTCCCTCGAAGTCATGAAGATTCTCGACCGCTTGCCCTATTACGGTCACCGCACCCAGGTCAGGGTCTTGGAAGAATGGAGATTCCCCTTGCCTACCGCAGTGATTGTCCCGATTGCCAAACCCCTTTATTTGTGCGACGGAACTATTGGATTTCCCGGCGGCAAAACCGATTTGGTGGGCCTGTTCAACAGCATCAAGGCGGCCAGCTTTCCGCACGCGGCCAAGGACTTTGTGGTGTTTGCCCAATTGAGCAATGGACTTGGCCAGGTTCCTTTCTACATCGACATTCGGTTCGCTCCCACCAACCATTTGATATTCACCAGCAATGTCCATCAAACTCGGTTCCCGAACCGCCACATGACCGTGCAAATCGCCTACACTGTGCCGAGCTGCAAATTTCCGCAGGCAGGTCTTTATCTGGTTGAGCTTTACTGTAATAATCAATGGGTAGCCGATACGACACTTTTGCTCTGTTGACGGGAGGCGCCAATGCGTCGGAATCAAATGAAACAAGCGAAACAACCCAACCGCGACGAGACCGTTTTTTTCGGCGAGCTGCAGAGGTTCAGCGATCCGCCTGGCGGCGCTCCCCTTGACGATGCCGAAGTCTGCGCCCGCAAGCGGCGCGGTCGGCCAACTCCTCGCCGCAAACCTACGCAGCCGAGCAAAAAGGAACATCACCGCTAAAGATAGCCGAAAAACCAAGGCGTTCCGGGATCGCCTGCGGTCGGCGGACCGGCGGGGTCGAAGACCCGCGCCGAACAAGGGAGAAGTTGATTCGGCAAGTTCGGGACGAGGGAGGGGCAACACCGTTCGGCGCGGGTCTCCGACCCGCCGCGGCCCGACCGAAGGTCTCCCGTTCGCCGAGCGGTCACGGTCAGAAGAGGAGACCTGCGGTCGGCGGACCGGCGGGGTC
>CAZFGM010000827.1:0-3101 GCA_964518515.1 uncultured Alcaligenaceae bacterium
CAGACCTGGCGACGTTTCGACTGGAATCGCGCGAGTTCGTGGCTAAGGACTCCCGCTGTCTCTTGCCTTGCGCGCGGATCATTGCTTAAGCATCGTGCGATGATTTCGCGAATGTCCTTCACCACATCCAGTTGGGCAAGTGCGGGAGCGATGTCGGGGTAGTCGCAAATGGCGGTATCGGAGAGTGCCCATAGGCACACGACAGCGAAGGCGTAAACGTCTCGGCAGTAGGTAAAGGCTCCGTCATCCGGCTCAGGAGGGGCGAATGGAGGCGAGATAAACTCGCTCAACGTGATACGCGGTTGAAGGTCACGTTTCAGCTTCGAAATACCAAAGTCAGCAAGCTTGACTGTCCCGGTTTCGGCAATGAGAATATTCGCCGGTTTTACGTCACGGTGGGACCATCCGTTTGCGTGTATGTGGGCAAGGGCGTCCGCGAGAGGGATCGCGACTTGGTCTGCAAAATCGTCCCACCCGTGAAAAGCGGACGAACCACGTCGCTTGTGTTCAATGAGATCATGGGACATCCATTCGAGAACCAAGAATGGTTTTCCGCGGTCATCTTCTGCGTGGTCAATGATGTGCAGAATATTTTGATGGGAGAGGTTTTTCAATGCCTCTACATCGCGCCGGTAGGCCTCGGCCTCAATTTCAGGGAGGTGCAAGTCCCGGTCGAACCGCTTGATCGCAACGAGCCCGTCAGTCTCAAGGTCGCGAGCCTTGTAGATCGAAGCCATCCCACCCGCCTGATGCTCTTGCAGAATTGCGTAGCGTTTAAGAAGGATTTCTCGTTTTGTATCGTTCATGGCAACTCCGGATTTAAAAGGGACGGGCCCCCGCAGAATGTCTTGCCGACCTTCAAGGAAATTGCCGAACGGCATGCCCGACCCCGATGGTCGGAGAAAGCGTTACAACCATATTATTCGCGGAGAATCAGGGGATATTGATCGGTTCCATTGTAAAGCCTGCCCCCGCCGCCGCAAGCCTATTCACGACCTCTGTTCGGCCCAGGCCTCCGACCCCGCCCTGTTCGGCGCACTCGCCGCAGGTTAGCCAAGTGTCGACCTCTTGAATCCGCGGATGCCGCAATGCCGGCAAATGATAAGATAAGCTGCCGGGCAGCCTGCTTCGACCTTTTCTAACCTAATCGATTGGTTTGGCAAAGCAAGGTTTGCGCCCAGGGTTATTGTGGAGTTACTCCCGATTCCCATGAAGAATTAGTTGGGCAAGTGCGAAACATCAAGGCACGGAAAGCCCGGTAAAGGCGAGGAATCTACGCAAACGCCAAAAAAGCGCAAGTGACCTCTTGCAGTCGCCGCCGAATTGTGCGACAATAAAATCCTGAGGGCAGCATGGCTGCCCCCAGCTTTGACCTGTTAAGGTCTGGATTTCCAAGCAGAAGGCTACGCTATTAGAAAACCGTTCTGCCAACGCCGGTCATGGCCCGGAATTTCCTCCGAGGTAGACGGCTCCAAAAGCAAGGAACTTGGCCAATCATGGCCAAACCCTCCTTGGCGCAACCATAGCCGCTGACCGTCCCCGGTTGTGTTAGCGCACTGTGGGGGACGGGGGACAATCAAAAAGCTAGGTTGCATTCGTGATGGGGGCCGCTGGTATCCAAACGCTGGGTGCCAGCGGTACCCCCTTAATCCTCATCCTCACATTGCTTCCCATTTCCCTTCCTCATTTTTCTTGACCATTTGCGATTTCCGCAAAACCGTGGAAACCGTTCCGGCAGGAATATTTGCATTGTCAAGGATTTCCTTGAAGGTTGAAGGGCCGCGTTCTTTCAAGAATTTCACAAGTTGTCGTTCTCGTTTTGTCATACGAACACGACTTTGCTTCAGGCGCGGGTTTACGGGTTCCTTCGGTTGCTCAAGTTTCCTAGGAAGGTGTAAAATCTCCTGCTCGATTATCTCAGCCACATGAATTAATTCCTTGGCCTTCCGGCGGAATTCTGCTGCCATTGCTTCTGCCGTCATCTGAATGTTATTCATTGTTTTTCTCCGAATTACCTTCATAGTAACCCATTTCTTGGAACAACACAATCCCCTCCCTAAAAAAACATTGTTGAACTATGGTTAACGATGGTTTTGGCCGCCGGTTCTTGGGCATGGTGATCGCCATGTATTACAACGACCAGGCGCCGCCCCACTTCCACGTGCGTTATGGGCGACAAAAGGCGGTCATCGGCATCGAGCCGATTGCCTTGCTGGCGGGAACCCGTTTTTCGCTTGCCAAGCCAGCGAACCTGGCTATCTTGGGCCCTATCCAGGGTCTGGCCTCCATCGGCGTGAACCATGGCCAAAAAAACCAAATTGCATGGAGGTAAACCGGCCCCGAAATGCAAGGCGATATTGTTGTGCGAAAGTATCTGGCGCGAAGAAGGTTCTCGAAAAGTTAGCTTAATGGGGGTCATCAGCGCGCAGACGATGGCAAACTTTCCGGGCCGCACCAAGCCCATGCGGTTGTTCCTTCATCTGGTTGACGGCATCGGGGAATATGACATTTCCGTCGAGATTCATGACCTTGCGGAAAATCGAATTATCGCCCGCGGCAAGGGACGCCCGATTCGTTTTCGCGATCGCCTCGAGCCAGTCCAATCGGTTTTTGTGCTACCTCCCCTTCCGATACCCCACGCCGGAAGTTATTATGTAGTGGTATTTGGAAATGGACAGGAGATTGATCGGCACCAGTTCCGGGTGACGAAATCAGCAGAGGAAGGAAAAACAACATGAAACCAAGACGCTCCCGCAAGCAAAATTCCCCGGGCTCAGGCCGAAAAGACGGCAAACTGCGCGATGTATGCGACGGCCTCCAACCCGGGGAAGCAAAAGAAATCGACAAGAACATGTGGGCCATCAACCCCATTTGGATTGCCCTCGATCCGCCGGAGCCGATCAAGAAATCCGCCAAGTCCAAATCGCGGAAAAAGTGACGTCCGTCACCATCCGATGCCAAAACCGAGGAAGTTCCCTGGCCGGCGGCGCCGTAATACAGGCATCATGCCTGTGTCCGACTTTCACAGGCTGTCTGGAAGGATTGGGCAATCGACCGAAGGAATAGCAGTGGCTCTTGTTCGATCTGGCCGCGGATCATTA
>CAZFGM010000828.1:0-3093 GCA_964518515.1 uncultured Alcaligenaceae bacterium
CCCGTACCAAGCTGAAGTCGGTTTACCCGAAAATTAAGCTGTGACAAAGCACTAGGGCGGTTGCATAGAGCCGTCGCGGTGTTCGTGGCGGGCAGCTCGCCGCGGGCGATCCAGGCCCGCACCTTGTCAGGGCTGACGCGGTAGCGGCGGGCGACGTCGCGGACGGTTAGCCCGGGGTCAGTTGTCACGGCTGGCCCCCCTGTCCTGGCGACGTTCGACGCGTTCGCGGGCCTTGGCGGCGCGCAAACGTGCGATTAGCGCGCTGCGCTCCTGTTCCACCATCTGCAACTGCTGATGCAGTTCGCGGGAGTCGAGCGACAGCAAGACGCTCTTGGCCTGGTCGATGGTGGGTTTCTGGCTCATAACTCGATTATGAGCGGCTCCTCGGAAATGTCACTCAACAGCATTATTCGTTTAGCGGCGGCGGTTGATAGGCCAGGGCAGACCGTGCTTGTTGGCGTGGCGCTTGGCGGCCTGCGAGACAGCTTGCACGGTTTCGAGCGGCTCCCAAAGTTCGTTCACTCTACCCATGATGGTTTTCAGGGTAACGCCTTTTTCAATTTGCTGGTAGCAATACTTGTCGCGCGGATTTACCTTGCCGCCTTTGCAGAGCGGCTGCCGACCTTCTGTAAGGTGTCGATGGTTTCCTGGGTATACTCGCGCAGCGCCCGGATCATGTCGTTTTTGAGGGTGGCAAGTTCTTCTTCGTTCATGCCGGCATTTTTCAACCGTGTTTGATCGGCGAAGATGCCAAGGTCGTCGCCGTGAGCGCCCCACATTGCGAAGGGCAACCGGTCGGCGTCGGGGTGAAACCTTTCCAGATTGTAAACAGCGTGCTGCGCTTCGATATGGGCTTTGTCGAGCCGCTTGTTGACGTCCTCGCCGTTGATGCCGTTGATGCCGTCGATGGCCGCTTTGAGAATCTTCTGCTTTGCCGCAATGAGCTGGTCGAGGGCATCAAGCACGCGCTGGCGTTCGATTGCGGAAATGGTAATCGACATGGGGCTTGCTCCATTTGTGACCGGGCCGGCCTCGACCGGCGTCGCCTGGAATGGAGCTGCCAGGGCAGGCGCCGGCCGGGCCTTCGGGCGGGTAATTACTCCGCCGTTCCCGTTGCTCGTTATTGTACTTAGCGATAGACGCGCAGCGCGGGCGGCGTGTTTTTTGTTTGGGACCCTTCGGTTTTCGGAGTTTCGCTATCCGTTTTTGCCGCTGGCGCGAACAGCCATTCCCTCACATATTCCGCCACGTCCCTCAAACGCTTGTCGCTGATTTTCTCGCGGTAGACGCTGGCCATGTGCGGGCTCTCGTGGCCCATGACGAAATCGACGGCGGGCTGGTCCTTCGCTTCGTCGGCCACGGTGCGGAAGGTGTGGCGGAGCGTGTAGAAACCAAGCCCCTTGCGGCCGTTGATTTTCAAATTGCGGAGCAGCTTGGCGGTTTCCTTGGCAACGGGATTGTCGCTGGTATCCTTACCCCAGCTATTGCCCCAGGTTGTCAAAAAAACCAAGCCGGCATCGTCCTTGTTCTTCGGCTCGGGGCGACCGGCCAGGGCTTCGCGCAGCGCTTGGACGGTTTCAGGCCACAGAACACAGCGGCGGGGGATGCCGGTCTTGGGCCGGGGAAAATCTATCAAGCCGGCGTCCAGGTCCACGGCCGATAGCGGTAGGACGGCGCAATCAGCATTACCGAAACTAGCATTAATGCCCAACAGAATCATGGCTTTGAGCGGCACGCTGGCGGCGTCAAGGATGCGGTGGATTTCGTCGGCGGTGAACAGCTTGGGGCCTTGCTCCGCGCGGTTCAGGCGGAGCACCTTCTTGCTCGGGCGATTGAAGCCGGGGCCAAAGAGCACCGGCGTTGGAATCAGTCCTGATTCAAGGGCGTGCTTGAAAAGGGAGCGGGTGTACTGGATCAGTTTGCTTCCCAGGCGGTGCGGCCCCCAGCGCTTGGCGACCTTTCTTCTCAGGGCGGCGAATTCTTCGGGGGCATGGATAACGTCGCTGGCCAGGCGCGACTTGCCGAAGTGGGCTACCACCAGATCGCACACCAGCTTGTAGTCGGCCCACGTGCGCAGGGACAGCTCGCCGGCCTCCACAAGGGCGTGCTTGTCATTGAGGAAGGCGTTGGCTACGTCCTTGACGGTCGGCTCTCCCGCGTTTTCTTGCGGCTTGCGGCCGGCGTGCAGGGCGTCCTTCTGTTCCAGGTACTTGGCCAGGGCGCCGTCGGGATCGGACCAGGGGCCGAAGTAGTGCAGCTGGCCGCGGATTTTTTTTGCCCAGCGTTTTGTCGCGTGGGGAAAAAGCGGGAAGTCGGGATAGGGCTTGCTGGGTTTGGGAAGCGCGGTAAAATTGCTTTCGGACATGGTGACTGCTCCTTAACCTGGGTGTCACTGTGTTCATGGCCGACCGGCCAAACGGTCGGCCACTTTTTCAGATTGTAGCCGGGTGTCAGAGCGGGTGTCAAGAGAAAAAATGAAAAAGCGTAAGTCATTACTGGCGGCGTAGCTCAGCCTGGTCAGAGCAGCGGCTTCATAAGCCGCGTGTCACTGGTTCAAATCCAGTCGCCGCTATTTCCCTTGCTACAAAACAACCGGGGGTCAGGCGGCGCATCCGCCATTGACACGTGGGAGAAACTCTGGCACTTTTTCCCGGCCCGAATGAAATAGGGGCCGGGAGAAGATCATGGTGTGCCAGGATCGGCTAGTTTCCGCAGGATCGCCACCTCCCCAGTCTTTGCCGGCTTGCCTGTCTTTGTTGTGGCGCGGGGTTCTTTTTCCCGGCGCTGCCGCGCCCGCCAGCCCGTGGCGATGGTCCTCGTTCTTTCTGTTGCTCATCGTGCCCGGGGTGCTGCTTTATCCCTGCCTGTCATTCCGCCTTTTTGAACCGGATGAAGGCCGGTATGCCCAGATACCGCGGGAAATGCTGGAGCGCGGCGCTTGGATCGTGCCGACGCTGCAAGGCGAGCCCTATCTCGATAAACCCCCCTTGTTTTACTGGCTGGTGATGCTGTGCTATCGGGTTTTTGGGATTCACGACGGCACGGCCCGGCTGGTGCCGGCCCTGGCGGTCCACGGTTGCGTGCTGCTGGTCT
>CAZFGM010000829.1:0-3080 GCA_964518515.1 uncultured Alcaligenaceae bacterium
AGTGGCTTTGAAGAAGCGATCAAGCGGGGCGCCTGTGCATGAACATGACCTTCTATAGTGCGAAAAGTGCGAATACAAGCCGCGCCATAGCGATCAAAGGCCTTCGGAATTGATCGGTTCGGGCGAAAGGCGGCATACACCCTGTGCAGGGATTTGACGCGAGTGGAACTTTGCGAGCCACAAGATCAGGTCCAATAGGCATTTGCGGATGGCCCCACTCACGCCAAGGGTTATTGGGTTTGACGCGAGTGGCTGTATGGCGAGCGGCAGGAAATAACTTACCCGGTGGAACCGGCGTCTCGCCGGTTCTGGACAGGCGAGACGCCTGTCCCACCTTTCTTCCGGTTCGCGATCCTCCACTTTGGCCAGAGCCGGGCCAAACGCAAGCGCCCCCTGGGGTCAATGATTGAACACAAACTCCAGCGCGTTCATCAAGCTCCACGCCAGGTCCTCCGCGGCCTGGCGGCGGTCGGCCGCGTGGCGATCCATATGGCGTAGGGCAGCGGCCCGTTCGGTTTCGCTCGGGAACCGGCAGAAGAAGGTTAGGTACAGTTCCTCGACCAGGCCGGCGTTGTCGGCCTTGGCGCGGACCAGTTTGGCCACGGTGCCGCGTTCGTGGCTGAGCTTGGCCTGGATGCCGGGCGAGTTCAACAGGTGCAACACCTGGGAAACGCTGGCCTCGTGGTTGCGCTCGCACTCGCAGGCGCTGGCGCGGAGCGGGCGGCCGAACAGCTTCAAGAAGTAGTGGTTGACCTTGCTGTCCCAGAGCTGGATGGCGCGGGTGCCGGGCGGCATGCCGCCGAAGCGCTCGTCAATGCCGGTCGTTTGGCTGACCATGTCCAGGAGCACTTCGGCGTCGATGCGGCGGAACAAGGCCCGCGAGGAGTTCAGCTCATCCCTGGCGTTGGTCGGATTGGGCCGGGAGGAAAGTTGATAGACGCGCGCGGCGGTGATGGCGCGAATCAGACTGCGCAAATCGAACTTGCTGTCCGCCAGGTGCTTGCCCAGGGCGTCGAGCAACTCGGGGTTGCTGGGCGGATTGGTGTCGCGGACGTCGTCCACGGGCTCGACGAGGCCGCGTCCGAGGAAGCCGGCCCAGACGCGGTTGGCCAGGTTGCGGGCGAACCAGGGATTGTCGCGGGCCGCCAACCAGTCGGCCAGGACGTGGCGGCGCTCGCCCGGCGTGGAGGCGGCCGGCATCTTCGTGGCCAGGGGGTGCGAATAGATCGTTTGGCCGGTGCGCGGATGCTTGGTCTGCGGATCGCCTGCCGCCTGGAGAACCTCGCCCCGAGCCGAGGGACGAATGCCCAGCGGCGTGAAGAACGCCTGCATGCCGAAGTAATCGGTCTGGCTCCAGCGGTCGAAAGGATGATGATGGCACTCGGCACAGGCGATGCGGACACCGAGAAAAACTTGCCCCAAGGTGCTGGCCCGCTCGCCCGGTTTGGAAACGACGCGGTAGAAATTGGCCGGCCCGGTTTCTTCCAGCAGGCCTTCCGCCGTCAGGATTTCGCGGGCGAACTGGTCGAGCGGCTTGTTGTCGGCCAGGCTGTCGCGAATCCAGCGGTAGAAGGCGTAGGCCCGCTTATGGCCCAGGACCTCGCGATCCACCCGCAACAGATCGGCCCACTTGAGGGCCCAGTAGTCGGCGAACTCCGGCCGGCGCAACAATTCCTCGACCAGCTTGTGCCGGCGGTCGGGCCGCTGGTCGCTCAGGAATTGCCGGCTCTGGGCCGGGGTGGGCAAGGTGCCGATCACGTCCAGGTACACGCGGCGCAGATACTCGGCGTCCTCGGCAAGATCGCTGGGCACGATGTTCAGCTTCTTCAGCTTGCGGAAGACGTGGGTGTCGATGAAGTTGTTCTCGGGAATCCTCGGATAGTTCACGATCTTCTCGGCTCGCGGCACCAGGGCGCGGAAGGTGTCCACGGCGTTCATGAAGCTGGCCATGATGGCCGCCTCGCCCGGCATCTGGCCGGCACTCACCAGGCCATCGACCGCGACCGCCGCCAACCCGTCGTTGTTTGACTGAAACTTAGCATGGGCGGTGACGTCCCCCACGCGGCCATCGGACCATCGGGCCAGGACGCGCAGCTGCTGCTGGCCTTTCATGGGCAGAAGGCGTTCGCGCGGCTCGACGCGAATGCTGGTCACCGTCGGCGCCGCCGGGTCGCCGAAGGGAGCGCCGGCGGCGATCCAGTCGCGCAACGTGTCGTAATCGGGCGAGCCGCGCGGAATGCGGATACCGCCGCCGTGCGGCAAAGCCCCCGACGGTTTGAGCACCAGCAGACTGTGCTCCGGGGCAGTGTATAACAGGCGCCGGCCGCGGGCCTCGCGCACCAGGGCCGTGTAATCCGCCGCCGGGTCCGAGCCGAACACCGACAGCTTGAAGCCGTTCTGGCCAGCGGCGTTGCCGTGGCAGCCGGCTGAATTGCAGCCGAACCGGTTCAAGAGCGGCACGACGTCGTTCTCGAAGTGAAAAGCATGCGGCCGGGCCGAAGCGCTGACCTGGACCGGGACGGATTTCTTGTGGCCCTGCACCTGGATCGTGATGTGCGTTTTGCCGTCGGCGCGGCCGTGGACCACGCCGGCGGAACTGACGCTGGCGATCGTCGGCTGCAGCGACCCATACTTGGCTGCCCGCGTCAGATCGATCAGTCCGCCGTCCGCGGTCTTGCCGTGGATCAGCAGCGAATAACGGGCCTTGGGCCCGGACAGGCGAATTTCCGGGGGATCGACGGAAACCTCGACCAGGTCGTCGGCCCGAAGGAACTTGAGGCCCAGGGTCACAAACACTAGCAAGCTGGCCAAGAGGGGAATCTTGTGGTTCATGGTTCCAGTTTGGGAAGGAATAAGGGAAGGAACCGGAGGGCATTTCCTCCAGTGTAACATCGGACACGGCCAAGACAAGTTGAATCTCCATTCCAAGGCGCTTCTTTTCGAACCGCGAGCCCCGTGGTTTGATTCCGGGGGCATTGATATTAGCCTACCTCGTGCGGTATATTTGTATTTCTGAGGTTGGATCGGGGTGTGCGTCTTTTACTTGGGTGACTTTCACGCGGCGGCCCGGTGGGGTTGGG
>CAZFGM010000830.1:0-3079 GCA_964518515.1 uncultured Alcaligenaceae bacterium
GATAGAAACTACCCGCACAATCCTCACCAAGGAAGCATCTGGGTCAACGTCGTAGAAAACCCGGATGTGACCTACCCGCAGTTCCCAATCGGCGATATGCCCAGGCTCCAGCCGCTTCCGTTTTTTCGTCCGACGATCAGGTTCATGCTTCAGGTGGACTTGGATTTCTTCGTGGATCCGCGCTTGTTCGTATTTCCGAAACCATTCCATGTCTTCATGCGCTTCGGGGGCGATTTCAAAGTCAAACATGGCGATGACCCATGGCAGGTTATTTTCGGGCCGGCTGCCAGGCAGGGCGGGGGATGGGCCGGCCGGTTTTCGGTGCCGATGGGGTTGGGGTCGAAGCCCCCGGCGCGGCGCCAATCCGTCCCTCCACCTGCTCGATAATCTCCCGCAGCACGCGGGCGGATTGGAGCAAGCCCAGGCGTTCTTTCTGTGCCAGGGCCAACTCGACGTGCTGCCGCGCGCCGCCGCAGCCCACCACCGTCGGCACCGACAGGCACACGTCGCGCAAGCCATAGGCCCCCAGTTGCAGCGTGCTCACCGGCAAGACGCGGCGGCTGTCGAGAATCAGCGCATGCACCACCTCGCGGATCGACAGGCCGACGGCGAAGCCGGAGCCGCCCTTGAGCTTGATGACCTGGGCGCCCGCGGTTTTGGTTTCCTCGAACACCTCTTTTTGCACGGCGGCGTTGAACCCCGGCCACTTGTCCAGCGGCAAGCCGGCCACCGCCGCGCTCGACCAGATCGGCACCATGCTGTCGCCATGCTCGCCGAGGATCAGGGCGCTGACCTGGCTGGGCGGAACCTGGAGTCGCCGGGCGATGTAGCCGCGAAACCGTGCCGTATCGAGCTGCGTGCCCAGGCCAATCACCCGCTGCCACGGCAAACCCGAGCGCTGCACCGCCAGGTACGTCAGCACATCGACCGGATTGCTGACCACCACGAGGCAGGCGCTCTCCTTCAGTCCGGCGGCTTTCATCTGGTCCAGGATGCCCACGAACAATTCAACGTTGCGGTTGATGAGATCGAGCCGGCTCTCGTCGGGCTTGCGGCGCAGGCCGGCGGTGATGACGACGACGTCGCTGGAAGCGACCTCGCTCATGTCGCCGGCGCTGATGCGTTGATCGGCGACGAGGCTGGCGCCGTGCAGGAGATCGAGCGCCTGCCCTTGGGCCAGCTCTTTAATGGCGTCAATGAGGCAGATCTGGCTGGCGACGCCGCCCTGCTGCAGGGCATAGGCGGTCATGCTGCCGACCAGGCCGCCGCCGCCGATGATGGAGACTTTCATAGCTTCCGCCAATCCTCAATTTTGAGGCCAGGTATTCCGTCGAAATCTCTTGTATTATGGGTCCATAACGTTGCGTCATTCGCCAGGATCACGGCGGCAATTTTCAGGTCCATTGTTGCCCGGCGAGGCTTTAGTTTGTGCAGCCTTTGAAACTCCACTGCCGCCCGCTCCTCAAATGGCAGAATGTTAGTCTTGCAGTAATTGCGCAACTGGCGCAGCAAGCGGCGATAGCCATCGATCTGCTCGGTCATTTTTCGTTTACTGGCCAGATAACTCATCCAACCGCGCATTTGTTCCTCGAAGGAAACAATTGTCGCTGTTACTTCCTGAATACCCCGAGCTTGAAGTTTGGCCCGAAGGCGGTGCGCGGTGTCATTGTCCCACTCGAGGAGAGAAATAACGTCCGTATCAAGCACCACCATAGCGTGCCTTTCGTTTCTTCCTCGGTTTGGGACGAGTGGATTCCCGGTATTTTCGTCCGAGTCTCATGGCCTCGGCATAGATTGGATCGTTTTGGAAAGTACCGGCAATCTCCTCCCACCAAGGTTTGGTTGTGGCTGCGATCTGGGCTTTTACTTGGGCCATTTCCACCTCGAGCGCTGCAACCCGTTCTTCAAGCTTCTTACTAATCATTAGAACCTCCTTCTTTGGGTCGGAGAGATTCTCGATACTGCTGGCCGTATTTCCTGGCTTTTTCAAAATAGGGATCTTTCAAGAAGGCTCCTGCCCACTCTTTCCACCAAGGACCGTTCTTGTCCTCAACCAATATTTTCAAACGGGAAACTTCTGCTTCCAGGGCGGTGAGCCGTGCTTCAACTGTTTCCGGGGCCATGGTTTGTCCTCCTTTCTGTCGGCAAATTGGCAATCCGTAGGATCACCTTCTGCGGAGCCTGGGAATATTAGCTGCCGCTGGGGCTTCTAATTCATCGAACAATGCTGCGCACTCCCATCCTTGCACAACCGGGTGATAATTCCGGTGCGAATCGCCCGGGTTAACTGCGAACAAGGCACCGCCTTCACAAACGACGCGCATGTTAATCTTCATAGGCCGGCCTACATCTGCACCCGCTTGTCGAAAGCATTCCCGAAGACGCTCGTAATCAGAATCGAAGAGCAAGCCGTGGTGGCATCCGGACTCCAAACAGCAGTACCGATGGCCACTCCGAAATGTGAAGGTGAGGATAATTTCGGTCGCGTCGGCCGAAACCTCGGTAACGCTGATCCTGTAATTGCACCGGTAACCCCGCGCCTTTCGCTCCGGCGTCATATATGCGGCGAATCCCTTGGTAAGCTGCTTTCGAATCATCGTGTGCAAACGAATTGTGATGTCGGCTTTATTTCCCCGCCGGCCGTTTCTCCAATTTCAGCCGGATGGTCAGCATTTCCTCGCCGCGCTGGATGTGCAGGGTGACTTCGTCGTTGGGGCGTTTTTTTGTCAAGTAGGCATTCAACTCGGCCTGGCCGGCGAAGGACTTGCCGTCGAGCTTGATGATGGCGTCGTCCACCTTGAGGCCGGCTTTTTCGGCGGGGGAATTGGCGGTCACTTCCTTGATCTTGCTGGTCTTGTTTTCCCAGGCCAGTTTCACGCCCATGAAAACGTCGGCGGGTTTGAAGGCCGGGGTGCCGAACAGGTTGCCGCCGAACTCCTCGCCCTTGGCCAGGCGGTCCCAGGTGTCGCGGTAGGTATCGACTGGGACGTGGATGTTGGCGGTGATGACCGGGCCGATGCGGCTATGGATGCCGATGACCTTGCCGTCCATGTCGAACAGCGGTCCGCGGGAGTCGCCG
>CAZFGM010000831.1:0-3076 GCA_964518515.1 uncultured Alcaligenaceae bacterium
CACCGCGACATCAAGCCGTCGAACATCATCATCAGCCCCAACGGCCGGGCCAAGCTGGTGGACATGGGCCTGGCCCGCAACATGGGGCCGCAGGCCAATAACCTGACCCACTCCGGCGTCACCCTGGGGACGTTTGATTACATCTCGCCGGAACAGGCCCTCGAGCCGCGCGACGCCGACACCCGCAGCGACATCTACTCCCTGGGCTGCACCTTTTACCACATGCTGACCGGGCAGCCGCCCGTGCCGGAGGGCACGGCCGCCAAGAAGCTGCACCACCACCAGCACGTCCTCCCGGTCGATCCGCGCCAGCTCAACGCGGATATTCCCGACGAGGTGGCGGCCATTCTGGCCCGCATGATGGCCAAGGACCCCAAGGACCGCTACCAGCGGCCGGTCCATCTGGTGCACCACCTGATGCAGGTGGCCCAGAAAGTGGGGGCGGCCGACGACATGCCCGAGGGCGTGTTGTTCGTCGATGCCCCGTTGCCGCAAGCGCCGCGGCAGCGGCCGCTGTTGGTGACCGCCGCCGCCCTGCTGGGGCTGGGCGGCATCTTGCTGCTGCTGTCGCTGGCCGGGCCGGGTGCGGTACCGCCGGCGGGCGGACACGGGAACAGGGATAAGGGAAATCCTCTGGTCAATAATCAGGACACCAAGAAACCCAACCCCCCGGGCCCGGCAACTCCCCAACCCGAACTCGACAAGCTCAAGGAAGCTCTGGCCAATCCGGAAACTAGAGTCATTGAGCTGAGCGGCAAGGTGGAACTGAGCGAAAAAATCGAATTCGACGGCAAAGGACGGACCTTAACCATTAAATCCGATGACCGGTTCAATCCCCAAAAACTTCTCATCAAATATACCGGGGAAAGCAAGGGGGAAAAATGGGCCGGCTTGTGGATCAAGAGCGGCACAATCATTTTCGAAAACCTGACGGTGGAAGTGGAAACCACGGTCGGGCCAAAAAACCCGGTGTCGGCCATCGCCCTGCTGCCGGGCAGCCGGGCCGAATTCAAGGGCTGCACTCTCTCCCAGCATGACACCGTCAATGTGGACCGTCCGTTTCTGGAGTTTCGCAAGATCGTGCCCATCGCCACGGTGACCCTGTATAACGGGGAAGGCCAGGCCCCGCCGCGGGCCGACTTTACCAGCTGTTTCTTCCAGCGCGGCCAGGTCGCCGTGGCCCTGGACGGCGGCGGCGAGATCTACGCACGCCATTGCGGTTTCAGCGGGCATGGTTCCTTGTTCCATTTGCGCGGCAACGGGCGGACTTTCGAAGCCACCGTTTCCCTCCACGCCTGTTCCGCACTGCTCGTCCACGGGCCCGCGTTCCGGATTGACGACGAAGGGCAATGCCAGCTGGAAGTCGTGGACTCCATTTTTTCTTGCCCCATCGAACGAACCAACCTGGCCCACGACGAACCGGTTTTTCTCAATCAGCGCGACTCGGTCCAGCCGGCCGTGCAATACCGCGGACGCAACAACGTCTTCCACAACCAGAACCTGTGGGTTGTTCGGGCCCGCGACGGCAAAACTCCCAATCTCCTGGCTGCCACCTACGAACAGTTCAAGGCCCTAACGGAAAAAATCGAAACCTTCGGCGATGTGGGCTCCCAGGTGATCGACCTGGAAAAGTTCCCTTGGAAGAACCGGGAACCCCATTTGCTGAAAACCGCCGATGCCTTCCAGCTCAACTTGGAGTTGCCGGACCTACGCAAGGCCGGACCCGTGGGCGTCGAGACTCTCCTGACCAAAGTATTTACTCGCCCGGTCCGCTTGCTGGAACCCGCTCCGAAGCTTGCCAGTAAATGGATCGTCGATCCGGACGGCCCGGAAAACTTTGGCAAAGGCATTTTGGATTCTCTGAAAAGGGCCATGACAGTCGCCAACCCCGGCGATGAAATTTGGATCAAGAAAAACGGCAAACTGAACGTCCAGGAAATCCCCAAGATCGAATCGTCGATGATGCAATTCACGATCAAACCCCATCCGGGCTATCACCCCGTTTTGACCGTGGGGCCAACTACCGAAGACAATGGCGCCATGTTCCGGATCTACGACGGGACCTTGAAATTCGAAGACCTGGAACTGGAATTGGATAACGACCAGGAATTTGAAACCCTGGCCCTGGTCGCCCTAGACGGAAACGGCCGGTGCACGTTCCACCGCTGCATCTTCACTTTGAAAGAGCCCAAATCCGCCGCCGAGCGCATTCCGCTCAGCGTTGTCAGGCTGATAAAACCAGATCGGCCTGTGGAAATGCCCGGCGGCCGGCCGAACACGCCACGCTTGAACTTCAAAGATTGCTTCTTCCGCGGCGAAGGCCAAGTGGTGTACGTCGAAAAAAGCCGGCCCCTCGAGGTCAAAATGGACAATTCGCTCTTGGCCCTCGCCGGAAGTGCCTTCGTGTTCAAAGGGGGCAAGGACATGGCCTCAGAGGGCGAAACCACCCTTGATATGAAAAACGTGTCCACTTTCCTTAGCGAACCGTTCTGTCTCTTGAAGCCCACGGTTGCAAAAAGCCTGACACGCTCCAGTATCAAAGTGGAAAGTTGCTTATTCGTCAATCGGGGCGCGAAACTCCTGGTCCAGCTGGAATCCGAAAACCCGGATATGAAGTTGTCCAATTTGGTTTCCTGGTTTGGCGGGAAGAACGCCTACAGCGGCTTCAATCTGCGGTTCGATGAGGGTTGGGACTCCTTTGCCAAGGAATCGCCGGCCCCGGATTACGTGATCGCCAAGTATGGTCCGCCGCCCGCCGTGCTGTCCCGCGCCCGGCCCGAGCATTTCAAAGCCACCACCGAGTCCGGCGGCGAACTCCCCGGGGCCAACCTCGACGACCGCTTTCCCTGGCTCACTCCTGCTCCTCCCGAGCCGCCAAAGGAATCGGCCGATAATTGAAAATTGCCAATTGCCAATTTCAAATTGATAACAATACCATCGCGCTTCACAAAAGACATTTGCGGCAGAAACCGTTGCAAGAAGTGTCGCAAACCGAGCTTGCCATTTTTCAATTGCCATTTTTCAATTGGCAATTGGCAATTGCCTTTCCTCATTCGGGAACGTCCACCTGTTCTCC
>CAZFGM010000832.1:0-3073 GCA_964518515.1 uncultured Alcaligenaceae bacterium
CCAGCTTTTCGAGCAGGCGCTGGAAATCCGGCCGCTGGCGGAGCGGCAAGAAATTCGGATCGCTGGCCAGGGGCGGCAGGTTGGCAAAGCCCCGGTCCATAGCCTGTTCCAAGAGTTGCATGGCCCGGACGGCGTAGGCCTCGGCCTGTTGCTTGCGCTTGTCGGGGGCCAGGCGGTCGTCTTTTTCAGCCAGGGGAACGGCGCGGGCGATGATTCCCGCCGCGCGGTGGTATTCGGCAAAGCCTTTAGCGAAAACCTTGGGAAGTTGATTGGCATACTGGACGGCGGCGGCGTGCTCATTCAAGGTCAGAAGAAGATTGGCCAGGCTATTGTAATGGTTCCGCAAAAAGCCGCGGTAGGTGGTGTTTTGCCCATTGGACTTCAAACACACCAGCTGGTGCTGGATGGCTTGTTCATAAAGCTTGCGGGCTTCGGCCGGTTCGCCCAACTCCGCGGTCACCAGAGCCAGATTGTGGAGGATGCCGCCCAGGTCGCCGTGGTAGTCGGCGCGCTGGGGGAAGTTTATCACCAGCTGCTGGCGAATGGTCAACCCTATCTGAAAAGACTGCGCGGCCTCTTTCGGCTGTTTGACGTCCCGGAGGAACAAGCCGAAATTATTGTACGTTCCGCCCAGCTCCTGGCGGTGTTCCGGGCGGTCGGGAAAATCGTCGGCGAGTTGCTGGAAAATTTGCAGGGCCTTGTGAAAGCGGGCCTTGGCTTCGTCGGCCTCCTTTTCCCTCAGCAAAGAAGCCAGGTTCAAGTTGGTACGGGCCACGTCCTGACGGTACAGCGGCCGTTTGGGAAATTGCTGGGCCAATTTTTCGTGCAGGTCCAGGGCCAGGTGATAATGCTTTTTGGCTTCGTCAGGCCGATTGAGCCGGCGGACAATCACCGCCAGAGTGTTGTAGTCCAGGGCCAGGGCGCGGCGGAAATCGAAGCGCTTGGGGAAATCCTCGGCCAGTTTTTTGTGCAGGGCCAGGCCTTGCAGGTGGAATTCCTCGGCATCCTTGCTTTTTCCCCGCCGCAGGAAAACCTGAGCGATGGCGGTCAGGTTGGACGCCTGGTCCTGGAGGAATTCCGGGTTGGCCGGATGATCGGCGACCAGTTGCAGGTGCAGGGCCCGGGCGTCGAGATGGTCCTTGAGGGCCTCGTCGAACCGGCCGGCGTCGCGCAGCAACAGCCCCCGGTGGAATAGGGTGGTGGCCAGGTCGCGCTGGTGCCCAGGTTCCTTGGGATAATCGATCTTCAGCTTCTGAAATAGCCCCAGAGCTTCACCCCAGGCTTCCAAGGCTTGTTTTTCCTGACCCAGGGTGTGATAGATGATCCCCATGCGCAGATAAGCCCGGCCGGCTTCGCGCCGCACCGCCGGGTCCTTGCTCTTTTCTTGCAGAAAGCCCTGATAAAATTCGATGGCCTTTTCCAGGAGCTTCTTGCGCACCAGGTCCATGTGCGGCATGTCGCGCAAATCGCGATGGGCGACTTCGGACAGGAGCTGATCAACGGCATCGCGGGCTTTTTGGAAATTGGCTTCGGCAAAGAGCCGCTGGCGCTCGGCTTCGATTTTTTGCCGCTGGGCATCGGCGGCGTGGTCGTCGGCGATTTTTTTCTGCCGCCCGGCTTCGGCGGCATTGTGTTCGGCGCGCAAGCGTTGTTGTTTCTCCGCCACCGCCAGGTCGTCGGCGATTTTTTTCTGCCGCTGGGCTTCGACGGCATTTTGTTCGGCGCGTTGGCGTTCTCGTTTTTCCGCGGCGGCGTGGTCGTCGGCGATTTTTTTCTGCCGTTCCAGTTGTCCGGCCCGTTCCTCCGCCAAGGCCTGCTGCCACTGGGCTTCGGCGGCATGGATCACGGCCAATTGCCGGGCCTGTTCGGTTTGGGCCTGTTCCAGGCCGATCAGGAGGGTGGTCCCGGTCAAGCCGGCCACGGCGGTGAGGAGCAAGGCCACGCCGGCGGCCACCAATGGCTTGTGGCGGCGGGCCCAGCGCCCCAGCCGCGCCGCCAGCGGTTCGGGCCAGGCCCCGACCGGTTCATCCGCCAGCCAGTGCTCCACGTCGGCCGCCAGGTCCAGCGGCGTGGCATAGCGGTCTTCGCGGCGGGGGGCCATGGCCTTCAAACAGATCGCCTCCAGGGCGGGCGGGATATCGCCGCGGATTTGCCGCGGCCGAACCAGGTCCACTCCCTTGGCGCGGCGCAGCATCTGTTCCAGATCGCCGCCCAGGTACGGCGCCCGGCCGGTCAGCACCGCATACAGGGTCGCCCCCAGGCTGAAAATATCGCTGGCCGGCCCGACCTCATCGAGCTGCCCGGCGGCCTGTTCGGGACTCAGAAAGGCCGGGGTTCCCAGCACCGAGCCCAGACGCGAGGCGGTCACCTGGCTGGCGGCATCCGGTTGCAACGAATCCGTCCCTGGAGCCGCCGGCTCCGCCCGGTCCAGCGGTTTGGCCAGACCCCAATCGACCACCAAGGTTTCGCCGTACTTGCCCAGCATGATGTTGGTCGGCTTGAGATCGCGGTGGACGATGGCCCGGCTATGGGCGTAAGCGATCACGTTGCAGACGGCGATCAGCCGGCCGAGCAGCTGGCGCAAGGCCAGACCGCGCTGGCGCGGATTGCCGCTGAAGTCCGTCTGGTGAAATTGCTCGATGGCCCGGTCCAGGGTTTCGCCGTGGATGAGGCGCATGGCATAGAACGGCCGGCCATCGGCGCTCTGGCCCAGGCCATACACCGGCACCACGCCCGGATGTTCCAGGGCGCCGGTGATTTCCGCCTCGAGGACAAAACGGCCGCGGCTGTCGGGGTTTTCTGCCTGCGACTCGTGCATCTCCTTGAGGGCCACTTCGCGATGCAATTCCAGGTCCTCGGCCACGTGCACTTCGCCAAGACCGCCTTTGGCATGGGGCCGGAGAATGCGATAACGGGAGGGAAAAGCTGGGACTTGGGGCGCCGCCGGCAGAAACGTGGCTTCTTCGCGGGTCTGCGTGGACCCAGGCCGGCGAACCGTGGCGTCGGTCGCCCAGGACTCCGCCTCGCCCAGGACCAGCAAGCCATTCAGGTCGGCATCGCCCCAGCCGCGAAT
>CAZFGM010000833.1:0-3065 GCA_964518515.1 uncultured Alcaligenaceae bacterium
TTGGCAATTGGTAATTGGTAATTGGCAATTGGCATTTTTTCATCTGCCCTGAAAGTGGCCACTTCTTCCGGGCACGGTCCCGGAAAAAGCGTAGGACATTACCCACCATTGATCAAGATGGCGCTTTCCTTGTTGACCACTTACCTCCCCGGGCAAGCCTACCACTCGCCGGACATATTCCGGGAAATGCATGACTGGATTACTGAAAGGATCGGGAACACCGTGAAAAACAATGACATTCCACCGGCGGGGAGTGAGAAGCTTGTTAACCAGGAAACGATCGCCGCGGTAATCTGGAGGGTCCCAGGTTTTTCCTGGGGCAACGCGAAGGCATTTCCGGCAAATGCCCCTAACGGCAATTTCTTCAGGTACAGGTCCGGGACCGACACGCTCGAGACGCTCATCATAGCGGAGGATCAAACGATCGCCGCAATGGGGACACGGAGCCAGAACATGCGGCCCTGCCAAGGTGGGTCCCGTGCCGTCGTAGGGCCCCACACCGGGGGTCCCCATAACCATGGCCGCGAACAGGTGGGTTTTCAGGAGGTAGACTTCGCACATCCCGAGAAGAGATGAAAGCACCAACCAGGGCAGAGAAACAGCGATGGCCTTGAGGTAGGGAATCTGAAAAAGCCAGGCAGCCTTCGGACCTTGAACAACCATTGTGATTTCGCTGGCTGCTGGTATAATCCCCTACCATGAATAAAGGGGCTGTCCGAAAGGGGACAGGACCCCTTTATTCTTTGAACGAAATCAAGGGCCCCTGTTCCCTTTTCGGACAGCCTGTATTTTTTCGCCGAGGCCGGACCATGTCATGAGCGTTTTTCTCCTGCGACCCCGGGTAAACGACCTGGTCTTCCAGCTTTACGGAAGGGCCCTGCACCCCGAATTTTTCCATATCCTGGCCGTGCGCAGCATCCAGCGCGACGATTACGCAGTCTCCCTGCAAATCACCCGCACCGGCCATGTCATCATCTGGGAAAACGCGGACGTTCTGCTCACGGAAATCGCCACCGCGGGCGATACGGGGTTGCCGGAAAAGCGCCGCCTGTTGGCGTACAAGCTGCGCGGCGAACACTCCGGGACCCTGGCCTGCGCCCATGGCATCACCTATCAGATGAGTTTCCAGGTCGAGACGCTGCCCCCCGAAATCTTCCTGCACGTCCATGATGAAATCCTGGCCGGCGGCGGCAAGCGCGGCCTGCTCCACAATTTCCAGCCCAACCACCGCCTGGCCCTGGCCCCCCTGGGCTATATCGAAGTCGAGGCTCGACCCGGTTGCGTCTTCTTTTCCACCTTTCACACCTTCCCCGATGAAAACACCGTCATCAAATCCCAATCCCTGATTGAGAAGAAACCATAAAATCACGGATAACACTGATGGGCACGGATAGAAAGCCCGTGGAATCCATCCGACACAAAGATCAGAGAATTTTTAAGGAAGTCTTTCCTGGCCAATAAGTCCATGGTAGGATAGCACTGAAATTTTTAGGTCATCGCCGCCTTGGCGGGAAAACGCTGTCAAAGGAGATTCGCCAATGCGTATTCGAAATTGGTTGGCCCTGGCTCTGGGCCTGGGGCTGATTGGCAATTCGCCGGCCGATTCGGGAAAAAACGCTGCTCTGAAGCCGGCCGTGGATACCGCCCGCATGGAGGCCCTGATCGGCCAACTGGGTAGTGCCAAATACGAGGAGCGGAAACGCGCGCGGGCGGAGCTGGAAGCGATCGGCCTGGCGGCCTTGCCGGCCCTGCGCAAAGCGGTGAACCACGCCGACATCGAAACCCGCCGCCGCTGCGAGGACATCGTCCGCCTGCTCGAAGAAAAAGTCCAAACCGCCGCCATGCTGGCCCCCAAGCGGGTCCGCCTCAACCTCAAGGATGTCCCCGTGATGGACGCGGTGGCTGAACTGGCCAAGCGCAGCGGCTACGCCATCGAGGTCATGGGCGACCGCACCGGCCTGGCTAATCGCAAGGTGACTCTCGATACCGGCGAAACCACCTTCTGGGAAGCGTTCGATCAATTATGTTTGAAGGCGGGACTGGTGGAAAGCCAACCGGCGGTGGTCCAGCAGCAACCGGGGAATCCATTCCAGCAAATCCCGCTGCGTCAAGTGCCGCCGATCAAATTGCGGCCGTTATTGCCCAAGATTCCAGCCCCCGGCGGCATCCTTCCCATACCGCCGGCGCCCCCCGCAAACTTGCCCTTGTTCCAGGGGGTGCAGCAGCAAGGGGCCCAAGGATTTCCAGGGAAACCAGGCGCCCCGGGTCAGGGACAACCGGGCGGCCAGGCTCAGCCCGGAAGGATCGTCCTGCCCATCATCCCGATGCCAGGCGCGCCGAGGCAGGGACAACCCGGCCAAGCCGGCCAGGCTCAGCCCGGAAGGATCGTCCTGCCTATCCAGATGCAACCCGGCCAAGGTATGCCCGGGCAGCCGTTTGGCGGTCCCTTTAACCGTTTGCCCGGCATTACCTCCAATCCCGGCACCCTCACCGTGACGGACGGCAAAGCGAAGGAACTGCCCACGTCTTATGCCGGCGCGGTACGCATTCGCCTCTTGGGCAGTTCTCTCCAGGGAACCGACGCCCTCCTGACGTTAGATGTGGCCGCCGAGCCGCGCTTGCAGGATTTCCGTATTCTCGGCGCGCCGCGCATCGACAAGGCCATCGACGATCAGGGTCAGGCGCTGATGATGGCCATGGAGCCGGGCAATCCCAATCCCTTCAATCCTGGGTTTCCTCCGGGCGGCAATGTCGTTTTCCTTGGGGCCAATCCGTTCCAGCAGACTCCCCAGCGGCAGGTGCCCGTCCGGTTGAAACTGGGCGAGAAACAGGCCAAGACCTTGAAGGAAATCTCCGGCAGTATCAGCGCCGAAGCCCTGACGCAAACCGAGGCCCTGATCACCGTGGTCAACGTCCTGAAATCCGCCGGCCAGACCGTCAAGGGCAAAAACGGCGGCGCCATCCAGGTGCACGCCATCGACAAGCAGGCCAACGGGGACTACCAAGTTAAGGTGACCCTGGAAAACATGCCCGACCAGAATGCCTTCGGCGGCAACGGCGCCGTC
>CAZFGM010000834.1:0-3060 GCA_964518515.1 uncultured Alcaligenaceae bacterium
GCCTCGCGCAGCGTCTGTGTCGCCACTGCGCGGATGCGCTCGGCCGGGATGCCGCTTTCCCGGTAGATGTCCTGCACGTAGCGGGTGTGGGCCCAGATTTCATCGACCTCTCCCGCCATTGCCTTGGCCCAGCTTTGCGGCAGGCTGCCGAATTCCCAGGGTTGGATCATCACCCAATGACCTGCCGGAGGCGGAGCGAAGTTGGGGGGCCATAGCTGCCGGATATGAGCCTCCACCGGCCGGGTCAAGGGTTGGTGGAAGCGCTCGACCAGTTTTGGATCAAGGGCCAGCTCCGCCTCCGGCCGGGCGTCCGGCCAGATGCTCACCTCGTGGCCGCGGCCGATCAAGCCCCTTCCCGGTTCACCAGTGCCAGAGAATGCATCACCTTCTGGTCGCCTTCCCAGACGATTGCCAGCGGCCCGGTCCTTTTTTGGTTCGGCGCGCTGATGGAAACCGGGCGATCGATTTGGCGAAAATCAGTGACCGCGGCGGCTCCCTGTTTGCGGAGAAACGCCACCTCGGTGCCCGCGACGTGATAGATGGCTTCAGGGAAGGGAAGCTGCTCCAAGGCCTGGCGGACCTCAACCCAGGCCGACCGGCTGTTAAAGTCGTGCCAGACGAGAAAACCTCCGGGATTCAAAACTTGATAGGCTTTGAGGGAGTCGGAAAGTACGTGCTGAAAGTCGTGGGCCCCATCGATAAAGGCAAAGTCGAGCGGGGCCAGGCGCTGGAAGTCATAGTGCAGGGAATCCGCGGTGATGAAGAAGACCTTGTGGACCTTGCCAAAGTGGTTGGCATAGCGACCGAACCCGGCTCGGGGCGGATCTTCCGGTCGCTGCGCCGGCAGTGTCGCAATCCCCAGGTCCTCGATTATCCCCAGGCTGAATACCTGGGCATCGTCCAGACTCCATTCCGTGAAGTTGGCCGTCATGTGGCCGGCGGCGGTGCCGATCTCCAATATGCGCTTGGCGCGGGCATGAGCCAAAAGGGTCAACACAGCTTGGGTGTCCGAAGGGATGGTGAACCCGCACGTGGCCCGTCCGGTATCCACGGCCCCAAAAGCCTGGCGAAATTCCTCCTGGGACACGGTATGGAACGTTCGCTGGCGAGCCACGGAGGGGGTTTCGGAAAACCAATTTTCGACCGGAACCAGCTGCGGACAGGCTTGGGCCAGGAGGCGGCGCTCTTTTTTGAACTGCTCTTGTTCCTGGTCTTTGCCCGTCTCCTTTAACACCTGGAATAAAGCCTTGGCGGCTTTCAGGTCGAAGGGATTACTGGCAACGGCATTCCCCAGAGGCTCCGCCGCTTCGGCAAAGCGCCGGCGCCGGCCCAGGGCACAACCCCAAGCGGCCTGGCTGACCGGTAAATCCGGCCGGGCTAAGGCGGCTTTCTCAAAGTGAGTTAGGTCATCGGTGAGTTCGGCCAGCAGCATGTGAAGCCGCCAGCGCAGCAAGGTTCGCTTGGCTTCGACTTCCTCTTGTGCCGCGCCGGCGTGTTCCCAGGCGGCCTTTTCCCATTCCACCCGGAAAAAATCAAACTCCGCAGGGTAATAACCCCCCTCCATATTCGAGAGATTCAGGTCCGGAAAGTGCTCCAGCTTGTCTAAGGTAGACTGGGCCTGCCGGATGGCGTCCTCTCGTTTCCCGACGGTGAGGAAAGCCTCCGCCAGATTCAAGCCGGCCAGAACATGCTTGCCGTCCACCGACCATGCCTTCTGAAAGGCTTGAATCGCCAGGGGCAATTTCTGGGCGTTCTCCGGAGGCCCGGCCATCCCCAGGAGGTACCCCAAGGCATTGTGGAAGACCGCCGCCTGAGGTTGAGCTTGTAAAAACCGGCCGAGTTCCTCTTCCAGACGGGGGTCGGCCCCCACCGCAGTTGGGTAGGTTTGCCAGACCCGAGCCAGCAATAGATCGGTTTCGTCCGGCACAGGCCGGTGCTTGGACCGTTCTGTGATCTGATCCCATTCCTGGTCAATGACGTGGAGGGCATCTTGCCAGAAGCGGGCGAAGGTCAATTCCGGAACGCGGGCCTGGCCGGCCTGGGCAATGGCCCGGCGCTCATCCTCGTTTTCCAGGTAATGGTGGAGAAGGGTTTCCAGATTGTCGAAGGTGTAAAAGACACACTCCTGGTGATCCTTCAAGTGAAGGGGAATTTCCCGGTTGTCCGCCTCCTGGAACAATAAGGCGCCGGAAGCGAGAACTTCCCCCACGCCTAAATTCCACTCGCCGCGAATACCCCGGTTGAACACGATGCGCGACCGGGCCAAAAGGTTACGGTAATCTTCTCCAAAGACATTGGTCGCCAACACCACCTTCCATCGCTCGCCCAGGCGGGCCAAGCGGGCCAGCCACGGCAGGCGCTCGCGTTGCACCGCCGGATGGAAATTCCCCACGAACAATATGTCGATGTCCCGCGGGTTCTGGGTTCCCGGAGATTCCTGCGGCGGCGTCTCCCCGCCAAATAATATTGCCCGCCGAACGTGGGTCAGTCCTTGGCGAGCCATCAATTCTGCCCCCAGGGTGTCGGCCAGAAGCAGGTCATAAAAGGGTGCCTGCAAGCGGTAGGAATGCCATTGCAGATTCCAGTCCCCGGCCAGGGCCACCACCGGAACCGGCGCCGACCCCAGCCAGCAGGGAATGGTCCGGTATTGCAGGTACAAGGCAATGAACTCGGGTTGCCAGCCGGCCGGGAGCTTCGCACAAAAGGATTCCCAGGTGTCCCTGGGACTGAGAATCAGGTCCGCATCGCTCGCGACATCGAACACCAAGCAGTTTCCGGCCTGGTGCTTCTGGGACAAATTTTGCTCGGCGAACTGCTTGGAAACGGGACCGAAGAGGTAACGGGACATGGCGGTGCTCCGGACGCGGACCACCGATCCTTCGGGAACGAGACTTCCGTGATGGGTCAGCCTACCAAGATCGGTAAACACTCACAAAAGGTTTTTTCAATTTTTTTCTTGCGGGGAGTAAGCGGTCAAAGAACCTCTTGGAAAAATTAAAAAAATCGAGTCTTTAGCACCAACGCATGGAAATTGGCCATGACACAAACGCGGAAATGCCG
>CAZFGM010000835.1:0-3057 GCA_964518515.1 uncultured Alcaligenaceae bacterium
TGCCGGTGAGGAAGAGGTTGTAGCCGGGGCCGCGGGCGAGGAATTGCACCTGGGATTTGTGAAATCTTCCACTCACGCCAAGGGGTGATATGGCCGGACGCGAGTGCCTTGGTCAGTCGGCTTGCATGCTCTCGAAAAGCTTGCTGAGGGCTTAACTTTCGATTTGCCGGACGCGTCCGGGCGCGCCCAATTTTTAGGCCCACCGGCGGGAAAATGATCGGCACGGAGGGCAGCCTGCGTGTAAGCCAGGAGAGGAAAAGGCCTTACAACACGGCGCCGTACCGATCAAAATGCCTTCGCGGATTTGATCGGTACGGGCGGGGCGGCATAACTCGAAAAGAAAACGAGCAACTCCCTCTTGACGCCCCCGGGCAAGCTGCTAAGGTCGCCGTCCTTTGCCACATTCGGCCCAACCAAGGACGTCGCCATGCGCTGCGGGGGAGCTTGCGTCGGTGCAGTGGTGCTTGCGCTGAGCGTGCTTGCGCTGAGCGGGTGTTCCGCGTTGGAACCCCAGCGCAATTCGTCCAGTCCGGGTCCGCGCCCCCGCCCCCTGGCTGCGACCTTGCCTCCGAATTATGTGCTTCTGGACGTGGCCCTGCTGGAACGCCCCGCGGGCAATGTCTTTCTCAACAAAGACCTGTGGGCCTTCATGGACGAATCGATCGTCAGTCTGGATAACAAGGCGGTCCTGGACGACAACGGCTTTCGCGTGGGCCAGCTGGTGGGCATGCCACCTGGCGGCTTGCAGGCTCTGTTCAAGTCGGAGCGCTCGTGCATCAACCCGCGGCGACGGTTGTTGCCCACCGGTGCGGCCGCCGCCCAGCTCCGCGAAACGCCGTCTATTCTCCTGGGCCCGTTGCAAAGCCAGGGCCAGTTCTCGATCAAGGAAGGCCGGCAAACCACCGAACTCGCTCTGGAAAACGTGCAGTATCAGCTCGAGGTGGAACCGGCGCTGTCCCGCGACGGGCGTGTCCGCCTGCGTTTCACGCCGCGCGTGGTTTACGGCGAACCCATGCGGACCGTGGCGGTGTTGCCCGACCGCACCGATTTCGAGGTCAAGGTGGAAAAGCCGCACCACAGGTTCCCCGGCCTTAGCTGGGAAGTCACGCTGGCCGCCAACGACTACCTGATCATCGGCGGCTGCTACGACCAACCGCAGTCCCTGGGAGGCCAGGCCTTCGTCCAGGAAGAAGGCCCCACGCCGGTACAGCGACTCCTGGTCGTGCGGACCGCGCGATCGCTGCACGACCAGGAAGCCGATACCCCCACGCTGGAAGACCTGGCCCGCCGCAGCGCCTCGCCGCCCCTGGCCCTGCAAGCTACCCTGACCGCCATTCGTGCCAGCGGGAAGCAGTAGGCGGCAGGAGGCAGTACGAAAAAATACCAAATGCCAAATGTCAATTGGGATTGAGCAATTTTCAATTTGGCAATTGGCAATTTTTGGTTCCTCGGCCGACTCCCTGGCCTCCTGGCCTCTGGACACTTGCCGTTTCTCTTGCTAGGGATATTAAGGAAGCGAAGCGGGTTCGCCGAGTGTGGGCGATCCCCGGTCACTTAAGATACCAGCTTGCGCTGGGAGTGGGGTAAACCAATGACGCATACAGTTTGCGAACCTTGCAACGACTGCAAATACACCGATTGCGTGGCGGTGTGTCCGGTGGAATGTTTTTATCAAGACGATACGATGCTGTACATTGATCCGGGGGACTGCATCGATTGCGAGGCGTGCGTGCCGGAGTGCCCGGTGGAGGCGATCTTCGCCGAAGCCAATGTGCCGGCCCAGTGGACCAACTACACGCCGCTCAACGCCCAGAAGTCGGCCGAGATCAAGGCCGCCAGCACCGGCCATATCACCGAGAAGCAGGACCCGAAGGAAGGTCCCGGGTGCAAAAAGAAATAACCGAGCAAAATCCGAAATCCGAATATCGAAAGCCGAAACAAATTCAAAATCCGAAATTCGAAACCTCCGCGTTTCGGCTTGTGGAATTCGGATGGGCAAGTCGAAGCTCGAAGCGTGGCTGCCGGAAGGAGAAAATTCGAAAGCCGAAACAAATTCAAAATCCGAAATTCGAAACCTCCGCGTTCCGGCTTGTGGAATTCGGATGGGCAAGCCCAAGCTCGATGCATGGCTGCCGGAAGGAGATTTTGCTGGCGTTGACTCGCTTCGGGTATCGGTTAGGATGAGGTTAGAGAGGAGCGTAGATGGCCACTGCGCGGCTCGACTTGGTGCACCTGGCCATACGTTCGGGAGTCTTGGGACATATTCAATGGAAATACGCCGCAGCCCAATTGGTTCGTGGAGATCCACTCCTGGCCATGTTTCCGCCTGAGCGGATTCGCGCCTTGCTGCGGCAATTTGTTCTCGACGGCAACACTCTCGAGGTTCGCTCAGAAATCAGGGAAGAATACCTCACGGTGGATCCGGAGCATCCTTACTGGTATCGCGCGGTTATCCCCAGCGCTGGCATTTCGCAGGGAATCTTTGTTGAAGTTCGACTTGTGGATGATGATCCGCACGAACCGTGGGTGGAAATTGTCAGCGCTCACCGGCAACCGTAATAGGTAATAGGTCGATGGAACAAGCTTTTTCAACAAAGTGCGGCAAATGTTGCGAACGGGCGGTTGCTTTGGCAACCGTGTCGTATAGCGTGCAGATCGATAATGATGGCCGAAAATATGAGGTCACCATCCCCGACCTGGTGGCCCCTCGTTGCGCGAAGTGTGGCAACATCGTTCTTCATGAGGAAGCCAACTGCAGAATCACCGCGGAGTTTCGCAAGGTAGCGGGGTTGTTGACACCGGAAGAAATTCGCTATCATCGTGAACGCGTGGCACTTTCGCAAGACCAACTCGCTGAGCATCTTGGCGTGACCTTGCTGACTCTGGGCCGCTGGGAAACGGGCGAATTGATCCAACCGCGATCGCTGGATCGATTCCTGCGCGCGGTCTTGACCATGCCGGAATTGCGCAAGACGCTTGCGGACAAACAGGCGCTCGTGCTGTCCTCAATGGGTTGAATACAACACTTCGATCACCTGCGGGCTTGGGGCCGGGACC